>VSPW01000082.1 GCA_009775535.1 Muribaculaceae bacterium | reverse complement strand
GTAGATACCACAAGAGTAAACCTCCTCAACCAGATACGCGACGTGTTCCAACGGGGCGTAAACAATGGCCGCCTACGCGCACTGCCTTTATCTTCGCGGCCAGAAAAGATGGATGCAACCCCTGATGCCGACACATTGTCAGCTGCCGACTCAGCAGCATTCATTCGTGAAGGGCTTATCGATATACCGCCACAGGACGCTACGCGGACTAACAGCAAAAACATGAACAGTGACAACGACACTAAAGGGAACAAAAGAAAAAGAAGTGAAAATGGACAGACATCAGGCAATATCAGACTTTCTGGCCAAGCGGCATTACGCCGCGATTAACCCGGTGGCCGCCCTTATAGACATGGACGGCACATTATACGACTCTATGGGACACCATGCTGACGCATGGATGAAAATGGTGTCGGGTCTCGGCATAAATATGCCACGCGATGAATTTTTCCGTTATGAAGGGCGCACCGGAGCGTCTACTATAAATATCATTTTCAATAAGGCTTACGGACGTGACGCCACTCAAGAGGAAATCGAACGTCTATATCACCTTAAAACAGAATATTTCAACAGCATGTCGGCTGTCGCACCAATGCCTGGCGCAGCGCAGCTTCTTGACATGATGCAAGAGACTGGCATGCGTCGTGTGCTTGTCACAGGCTCTGGACAGGCATCATTGATCGAACGCCTTGAACGGGATTTCCCTGGGGCTTTCTCCCCGCAAATGATGGTAACATCACGCAACGTGACACACGGCAAGCCCCATCCCGAGCCTTATATACGCGCAATGCAGATGGCCCGGGTAAAGCCGTCGCAATCAATAGCCATAGAAAATGCACCACTGGGAGTGAAATCGGCATCAGCGGCTGGAGCATTCACCATAGGCCTGACAACCGGCCCGATTCCCGGCAGGGAACTCAAGGAGGCTGGGGCCGACATAGTGTACCCCTCGATGCAGGCACTCGCCGATGACTTCCATAACCTCGTATACGATATGTTTAACTCTTCATTGGGATAATAGGTAACACAACAAATTTCTAAGGTTCGTTTTTATGGATAATAATGTTAAAAATCTGATTTTTTCAAACGATGTTTCCGGGAACATCGATGCCATAGCCAAAGAGCTGTCTCCGGCAGGCATATATGTAATCGCTGATGTAAACACAGCCACATTCGTTGTAGACAGGCTCGCAAAGACAAGCACAGCAATTGCCGGTGCACACAGGATCACGGTAAAGAGCGGAGATATAAACAAGACAATTGAATCAGTCACAGATATCTGGAAGGAACTCAACCGCCAAGGGGCTACACGCAATTCATTGGTGGTAAACATTGGCGGCGGAATGGTTACCGACATGGGCGGGTTTGCTGCCGCAACGTTCAAACGCGGACTACGTTTCGTCAACATACCCACCACCCTGCTTGCTTCCGTAGATGCGTCAGTAGGCGGCAAGACAGGCATCAACTTCAACCAATACAAAAATGAAGTAGGCCTGTTCTGCAATGCTCATGCTGTGATTATATCGACGTGCTTCTTCGACACCCTCCCCCGAGAAGAGATACTGTCAGGATTTGCCGAAATGATAAAGCATGCAATTATAGATGCAAACGTGGGTCTTGGAGACCTGCTGCGGTCAGACATATCGGCAGGGACGTATACCGGCAGCAACTTCCTGGAGCATGTGCGCCGCAGTGTAATGGTGAAGCAGGACATCGTATCAAAGGATTTCAAGGAAACCGGACTCAGGCGCATACTTAACCTCGGACACACGGTAGGCCATGCATTTGAGAGCCACGCCCTGAGGCACGGTATACCGATAGCCCACGGATATGCAGTTGCATGGGGTCTGGTGACCGAGCTCCTCATATCGCACATGACTCTGGGGTTGCCGACAGACATCATATATCCATTGGCAAAATTCATATACGAGAACTATGGGGCATATGAGATTTCATGCGATGACTATCCGTCATTGCTGCAACTGATGGGACACGACAAGAAAAACGAGTCACCGGACGCCATAACATTCTCCCTGCTACGGGATATAGGCGTCATCGAGACCGGCATAACAGTCGATCCTGATACCATACGCGCGGCATTGGACATTTACCGCGACCTGATGCATATATAGTGTCAGTTACGGAAATTCCGTTTCACCGTTGAGTATATCGCCGCAAAATTACCTGCAGTGACAAGTAGCATCATCACTGTCCCGACAATGACTGTCAGCCATATGCCCGAACTATGCACCTCGATTGCATCAAGCCTGGTACTCCACCAATAGGACGCCGACAGCATTGTGGCTACGGCCAACAGCAGCACAGCAGTGTTTACCGCACCGACAAGCGCATAATAATAACGCGACACCTGCATCGGCGAATACCCGAGCAGCATCAGGTCATGGAGTTTCCTGCGGTTCTTCTGCAGCAGCAGGTATATGCTCAGCATCAGTATAAAGAATGCCAGCAAGGATATTACAGCACCTACAGCGATGACTATACCGGTGACGAGGGTAAGGAAAAATGAAGCCTTCCCGGATTCTGCCTTGTCTCCAGCGCTCTCATAGCCATGCGAATAAAGGAATTCTGAAATAGCAGGATCGCCTGGGCGGTTCACCTCTACCATGATACGCGACGGCTCGTGTGTCTCACCTGGTGCATACCGTGCATTTGCCCATTCCAAGAATCCGGCAGGCACAGCAATGGTGTTCAACCTTGAAGAAAACCCTACAATCCTGGCAGAATATGTCTCATAGTTGCCGTTATTTCCCATACGGATACGTAATGGGACTTTAGATATCAGCCCTTCGCTCAATTGCGGCATACCACGTGATGCGGCAAAGCCGAAATTGTATAGGGCCAGGTAATCTTTGGACAAAATAATCGGTATGACAGGATTTTCAGGATCGAAAAACCACCCGTCAGGTTTTACGTCAAAGAACTCATCCGGGATTGATTCAAAGAAAAGGTATGTGGACATTCCACGGCCACCAAGTTCTATGGACGCATACACATTGAAATCCGATGAAGAGAACTCCCCTACACGCATAGCCCACGGCTGACGGGAAATTTCCTCCACCTCATCCTTTGAGAATGTGGTTGAAGCCCCGAACCCAAGAGTGTTCAGCGATGACACCTCCTTTGATATTATCATATAATCGCGGGTTATGTAAGAATCGCCGTCAGAGTCCCATGCGGCACTTATATCCCTATAGAACTGTATGGCACACAACACTATGGCCAATCCTATAAAATTGGCCAATGCATACCCGGCAATCTGTCCGGCACTTATGTTCCTGCGGAGCAGAAGCCATACAATACGTTTATTCTTCATTGTATCCTTTTTATGTTTACAGCATCAATACCTTGTCAGGCGTGATTGAGATGTTGTTTCCGACCGAAGTCGCAATTATGCCTGCACCTTGAGCAACGGATTCCGTAAGTATCAGCTCCGCCACTGCAACATTGTTTCGCGCATCCAGATGGCTGACCGGCTCATCGAGCAGGATAAAGTCGAACGGCTGGCACAGTGCCCGGACTATTGCAACCCTCTGTTGCTGTCCCACCGAAAGGTGGCCTGCGGGCACATCTGCCTTATGGCCAAGTTCAAGCGCAGTGAGCATACCCATTATGTGCTCAGCGGAATGATGGTGGGTAAGCCGGTTCTTTATCATTATGTTTTCCATCGCCGTCAGTTCCGGAAACAGGCGCATCTCCTGTGGCAATATGGCCAGTGCATGACGCCTCACATCACACCATTCATCAATGCCATATCTGGAAATATCAGAATCATTGAACATGATGCTGCCTGAATAATCACTCCTGTTCCCGTACAGGAATGAGCACAGGCTGGACTTACCTGTACCCGACTCCGCCTCCACCAGATAATGCCGTCCACGCTCAAACGTCACATCTTGCAGCCATACCTGCGAATCACATACCGGAGGTTCATTTTCCGCGCCAGCAAACACCGCGGGAAGTACATTTTTCAATATGATACGTTCAATCATCACTCACTCTTATATGTATGACCGTTTTATCAACACTGACTTCTACATGACGGTTTACCACTGGAAGGATTCCGTCTGCATATACAGACAAGCCCCCGGATATCACAGAATCCGGAGCATACACAGGAACATTACCCGGAATCAGGCCAACATTCGACAAAGATACTCCAGACGTCCCATATTTCATGGCATGTACGCCCGAAGCCTTCAGCAATCTACATGATTCCCTCAATGTCATGTCGGCATCTGTCTCTGAGCCCATGGGAAGCACCAATATCCAACCCGGTTTTTCTTCTCCGGATGTGACACCAAAAACTACAGTCCCATCCACCCTTTCCATAATCTTTTCCGCAAGCGGGACAAATGCCTTCATCCCAAACGGCAACCGCCTGGAAACCTCTTTTCCTATATCCCCCCAATCAATATCGCCAATGCCCGCCGCAGCCTTGAAAACACAGCCAGACGGGAGCATGCCTAAATCAGAGAGGTCTGCCTGTACAAGGCCTGGAAGAGGCTCAACCATACCGCCACGACCATCCCTTACGCTGATATCGATATCAACAAACCCGTTTCCGTCTGCCACAGATGCAGCAATAAACGAACCGGAAGGCATCCATTGCGCTTGCCCCTCGATTCTTCTGACAGCCCTAAGCATACCACCATCCAGGCCAAGGAAACCGGACATGATTGTATCAGCCTCAAATGAAGACTTGCGCGATTCCTTAAGAATACGCCACAGCCGCTTAGGCCGTACAGGATTTATAAGTGTAATCCACAATTGCGTACGTGTCACATACATGACAGCACCATCCTGATGGGTATATACAAACAAATCCTCATAGCGGGAAAGCCGTCCGAAATAGTCACGGCCAAAAGCCTTGGCCTTTTCCTGACTGTACACACGCATGGTCAGAAGCAACTCCCCGTCGTCAGTCTCAAATAAGACAGCCGACGACGTATCAGCAGCTTCCGCCAACTCTCCAATATGCCCACACCACACGGTATCCCCACATATGCCGGACAAGAATTCCGGAATCCTGCCTTTAGCCACCATCCTGGCATCGCCAGGTACAGTAGAAAGCAAAGGCCGCTCCTTCTCTATACATGAGAGCAGGAGCGACATAAGCGACATCGCCGCAAAAGCGGCGATGTATGTAACGTATTTTTTCATCAACAGCACTTTATTACATCGCCATTGACATCACATGGTTGATGACATTTACCAACAGCTTGCCTTCGCAGTCGATAAGTTCAAAATCCATCACGCATTCTGTATTATCCGCTGTACCATAGATGTCGAAACGGACACCATAAGGAGCATTTATCTGCTGCATAACCACATTGCCTTTAGGGATCATGACAAGCAGTTCACCCATGGTCTTACGGAAATCAGATGCCTTAAATATTGATGTATTCTCATCGGAAATCGGCGCAAAACTAGCTACCAGCTGATTGCCGCGCGCACCGACATATAGCGTCATTGCATTGTAGTTGATAGTATATGTCTTACCGTCTGCACTCATCTTACCTGCTGTCGGCAACTGGGCATCGACAATGGCAGCCAACTGATTGAGATATTCTTCGCTCTTGCCGTCTTTAAGACCCACGCAAGCGACAACATTCCAATAATCAAATACATTGTTGATGTTCAAGCCGAACCAGCCATGACCTTTTTCTGCGATAGGCCCGGCAGCGACCATAAATGTCCCGTCAAGACTCTTCAGGTATCCTCCTACCATAGACAGTACATCCTGGTTTGCACCCATCTGCGCACCAATGGCATTCAACGCTGTATCCCAGTCATAGTCACCAGGTATGCCTGCAGCCATCACGGCAATAATATCCTTGTTGAGGTATTTAAGGAAGTCTGTGTCTATATCCACACCGGTAATACCAGGATTCATGGCCAGTTTAGAACCGTCAGCCTTTTTCAGCCCGAATACAGTAGACATTTTGAGACCCTCTAGGGTGACATCAATAGTCAACGAACCGTCAAGCATTTCCTTTACGGCATCGGCATTCACACTTGCGCTATTGATGAGCTGCGACTTGATGATACCGGGCATATTCTTGAAATCAAGCAACATCGCTACAGCCTGGCCCTTGCCCAAGTAGTCATGCTTCCATGCTACATCAGCTATTGACTCTTTCTTGGCCTTATCAAGTATATCGTTGATCTTTTCCGGATTGCAATTGCTGCCAAGACCCATCCATACAACATTACCGTTGACAAAAAGCTTTGTCCCCTCTGCATCGTATACATCAAAACCGTTATCACTGTCCTTTTTTGCGCCAAGCGACACAAGGCCCTCGCCAAAAGCAGCGGCATCTGTCAATTCAAACGAAACCACGCCTATGCCGGTATAATACCCATAGATATATACACTCTCGTAATTTACTCCTTTGATTTTTGAGAGCATCTCCAGAGCACTTTCTCCGGCCAATGCATTAAAATGCTTGGCCAATACAGGTGAAAGCTCAATACCTTCGGATGTAGCCTTGCAATCAGCATTGTCAAGTATGTTTGCGACATTCAGCGCACATACAACATCTACATCGGCTGGTATAGTCTTCTGTATTTCAGAAACTTTTCCATTGCACGAAGCCATAGCAAGGCCGATAACGGCTACCGCTACAGCAATAAAGGCATTTTTGATTGAATAAAAATTTTTCATCGTGTGATTTTATTTGTAAGAAAAATGATATTAGATTGACAGGCGGCGCAAAGTGTTGAGCAGTTCGCGGTTTATAGGCTTGTCATTTTTTATGGCCTTGGTGAAGGGTACATATACAATCTCATCGTTCTTGACACCGATCATGACATTGCGCTGGTCCTCCATCAATGCGTCAATGGCAGCAGCACCCATACGCGATGCCAGGATACGGTCATGGGCTGTCGGTGAACCGCCACGCTGCAAATGTCCTAGGATAGAAACACGTACATCATAACCGGGATACTCATTGGCGACACGTTCGGCAAGCCCCATGGCACCTCCGGTCACAGGACTTTCAGCCACCAGGACAATCGATGAGTTCTTGCTCTTACGGAAGCCGTTCTGAATAAGTTCGGCCAACTGGTCAACCTCTGTTGATATTTCCGGTATGATGGCTGCCTCCGCCCCTGAGGCGATCGCCCCGTTAAGGGCCAGGAATCCCGCATCGCGTCCCATAACCTCAATAAAGAACAAGCGTTCGTGACTTGTTGCCGTATCGCGTATCTTGTCGACACACTCCATGATTGTATTCAAGGCCGTGTCATAACCGATAGTGGTATCCGTCCCATAAAGGTCATTGTCAATAGTGCCCGGCAGGCCGATTATTGGCAAGTTGAATTCATTGGCGAATATACGCGCGCCCGTAAGTGAACCGTCACCGCCGATCACCACCAGCGCATCTATCTCATGACGCCTGAGCACGTCATATGCAAGCTGGCGTCCTTCCGGGGTCTGGAACTCCTTGCAGCGGGCCGTCTTTAATATCGTACCGCCCTGTTGGATTATATTAGACACGTTCTGCGTCTTGAAGTCTACAATCTCATCTGTAATAAGGCCACGGTATCCACGATAGATACCTTTGACTTTCAACCCATTGTATATTGCCGTACGGGTGACGGCACGTATAGCGGCATTCATGCCCGGGGCATCGCCTCCGGAAGTAAGAATACCGATGCATTTGATTTCTGCCATGACAAGAGGTATATAGTTGTATGTTGTTAATTGATATTTTCTCTGTTCAGTTCACAAAGTTATGAATTATGGACGGATTTTCACGCCACATATATCCAAAAAATGTAATAAAATGCAGCATAACACGTTATAATGTAGCATCCAGGCGCATACCGCCGATTCCACATACAATCATGACAAGGATTTCCACAATTATATTTATAATGGCTGCGGCAGTTTCTGCAATACTGTCTGGCTGTATCGAAGACGGGTTCACATCTTCGCCGTCCGACCTTCCATCGTTTTCCGTTGACACATTGAAGATGGGCACAGTAATAACGGAAGAGGGCACGGCAACCTACCGCTTCACAGTTCGCAACCGGCACAGCAAAGGACTGAACATATCATCAATCACCATCGGAGGTGAAAATGCGGGCATGTTCCGGATGAATGTCGATGGCATGAGCGGCCAAGATTTCTCCAATGTAGAGATCCGCGCCAAAGATTCAATATATATATTTGTAGAGGCCACACTGCCGTCCAACGGGCAAG
>VSPW01000081.1 GCA_009775535.1 Muribaculaceae bacterium | reverse complement strand
TATCTTGATGTCTCGTCTGTCAGGTATAGGTCATATGCAGAAGAGACACCTTGCTTTTGAAGTTCAGACGAGATACGCCCCATCCCGCCATTATAGCTGGCCGCAGCGCTTTCCCAATTGCCATATTTAGAATATGCCCTTTTTAGATATTTGCAGGCTGCTGCTGTTGCCTTCCCTACGTCATAGCGTTGATCTACTTCATCATTGATTTCCAAACCGTATTCTTTGGCGGCCGAGGGTATGAACTGCCACATTCCTGCGGCCTTTGCCGGGGAATATGCACGTGGATTAAGATAGCTTTCTATACAGGCCAGATATAACATGTCAGAAGGTATGCCATTTGCCTTTAATATTTTTGCCATCATTGGGAAATACCTGTTTGCCCGCTTGATTGTCAGCAAAGTATTCCCATGGGTATATATCATTGACGTCAGCTCTCTGTCAAAACGCTCATACATGTCAATCCTGTCAAGGTCTATCTTTTTGCCTGCAAAATCAACGGATTTAGGTATGATGGGATTTACGACAGAGGAGTATTCGATATTTTCCGTAGCCCGTACAGGCTGTACTGCTCCTGCGTTTATGGATACGGACAATAAGGCTGCCATTACGGCAATATCATATTTATAGATGTTCCTTTTCATAAATTTTCATTATTCAGATGGGACTGTGGATATATTCACCTTATATTTTATAACATTTATGTCACCGCTTAAGTTATATTTCTTATCGTCAGAACCTTTTGCTTTTATTACATAGAAATATACTCCGGCAGGAACTAACTTCCCTTTATACTTGCCGTCCCATCCCATTGAAGGGTCGCTGAAGCTGCATATTTCCACGCCCCATCTGTTAAATATATGGCATTCAAATTCAATGATTGACTTATAGCTGACTTTCCATTCATCGTTTACTCCTTCAGATGCGCCAGGAGAGAATGCATTTGGGCATTCGAGCCTTGATTCGCCGATAAATACCTGATATGTCTCCCCATAGAATTCGCATGTCGCATCTGCATCCGCTCCGACAAACCTTATATATTGAGTCCCTTGTTCCTTAAATACGAAAGTAAAATCAAGTGTATTATACCGTAGATCGATAATGTTGAACTCCGCGTCTCTTGACACCTGCCATTCCTTGAAGACGATGGCATCTGTAACGGCCGCCTCAAATGTTATCTCACAAGGGGCTGAGCCGCCAAGGGAGGTCTCTTCCGGCTTCTCGTTCGGTGAATCCTTTTCTGCTTGTGTTGCCGATGTGACGGCTTCAACCGCGATAGCATTATAATATTGGGATGTTGCTTCCTGGGAGAGTCCCCAGGCCTGCAGAAAACGGTCGCCGGTAATGGAGAATTCAGTATCGCATAATGGGGCTGGTACATATATGGTATTGGATGTATGCGAAACTGTTTCTACCCTTGACTGTTGCTCATACTGCTGCGAATCCTTGTCATATTCAAGTGAAATATATTCAATCCGCAACTCTCGCGACAATTCTCGCCCCTGTCCGTTTATCGTATAATACATGATGGGGGTGGCAGTCCCTGATATATCCAATATTGCCATCGTACAGTCGCTTTCTTGATTTACACTCAACCCGTCTATGGAAAGTTGATGGTTTGAATAATTGGTGACCCAATAATAGAACCGTCTGTCACCGTCCTCTATTATATATCCCATATCTTTTTCGCCAAGAGATATGGAATATGTATTACCGTCCTTATGTAGGTCCTGCACCGGTTCTGCATATGCACCACCCATATTGCTGAACCGGTGCCACACTACATTTGGTGATGAGGCTATATACGATGCCGTGACATTTCTGTTGTCATGTATAACATATATTTTGTCTAGTCCGCTGGAAGCTTCTGCCTCAATCTCAACAGGAGGATAATCACCTCCAGATATGGAAAATTGGCTTTTTGCAGCGAAGCTGGAAACCAAGGCAATCAAAGTTATAATATATTTGTTCATTGACTATGTATTATAAGCTGTGTTGATATGCAAAGATACGGATAAGCCGAGAGCAAAACAAATTTATTTGTTTTTGCCGAGCGGGAGTATCTAAAGCAGAGCCAAAGTTACAAAAATTTAGTGTAACAACTATTGCAGCCCATATATTGCTTTGATACATTTAACTAGTTGATGGAATTGCATATGCAAAAAATAGATAAAAATTCATTTATATGCATAATGGTATTGTTTCAATTTTGGGATTTCACACTTTTATGTTAATTTTGAGCCGTAATGTTAAAATAAACACTTCGGTCCATCTACGTTTCACAAACTTTTAACCAGCTGGTTTGTTAACGTAATAAAGGTTAATTTTAACCGGGCTGTCAATGACAACTATTTTTTATATACTGAAATGAAAAAATCTACAATCTGGATACTGACAATCCTTATGGCACTCACCTTCATGGGCTTGCTTTATGTTGAGATTATGTATATGAAAAACATGGTCAGGATGCGGTACGAACAGTTCGCTGACGGGGTTAAAAGAAGCCTCTATATGGTAAGTTCCAGGCTTGAGCAGGATGAAGCCCGTTTCTTTTTGGAAGAGGGTGTCGACCACATAGAATCCTCTTCTTTATATGCCCAATATCTGGGTGAGGCATCGCCACAAGGAGGCATAAGGTATATATTCACAACAACAGGCGGACTAAAAGCGAATCTTACCATTACCGGAGACGCAACAGACATCAACCGTCTGCGTAATGGCAATAATGCGATATCCAGCCACTATCAATCTGCTCAACAGGCATGGCATCGCAGATATCTCCATCAAAAAGGGCTTATTGATGATGTGATTATCAATATAATAAGCCAATCTAGCCGCAGGCCGTTTATCGAACGTGCAGATTCCGCTGTAGTCCGTGATTACCTTAGGCAGGCACTTGATACGATGGGACTTAAAGTGCCGTTTGAATATGAGGTGGTCAATAGTGCCGGATCGCCGATATACCGTTCACATGGATTCCGTACGTCAGTCGGAGACAATGAGAACCTGTTTACCCAGGTGCTGTTCCCTGGAGATCCTGGTGTAGGACATTGCTACCTAAAAGTAGTGTTCCCTACAAAAAAGGGCTATATCTACCAGTCCATTTCATTCATGCTCCCTGCATTCGCATTTACTATCATATTGCTGATAATATTTGCATTCACCATTATTGTGGCGTTCAGGCAAAAAAGGCTTACAGAGATGAAGAATGATTTCATCAACAACATGACCCACGAATTCAAGACCCCCATATCATCTATATCGCTTGCTGCGCAGATGCTTAATGACGGAGCGGTAAGGAAGTCTCCGGTGATGCTCCAGCAGATATCCACTGTAATAAACGATGAGACAAAGCGGCTGAGGTTTCAGGTTGAAAAGGTACTGCAGATGTCAATGTTCGATAGGCAGCGTGCCACTTTGCGCCTGCAAGATGTAGATGCCAATGCCGCCATATCAAATATAGTCAACACATTTAAGCTGAAAGTTGAAAAATATGGCGGTAAAATTTCTGCCAACCTCGATGCGATGGACTCTATAGTGAATGTAGATGAAATGCATTTCACGAATGTAATTTTCAACCTGCTGGACAATGCGGTTAAATATAGGCGGGAAGACGAGCCGTTATCTTTGACTGTGACATCACAAGATATTCCTAACAACAAGTTGCAGATTACGGTAGAAGACAATGGCATAGGCATAAAAAAAGAAGACTTGAAAAAGATTTTTGAGAAATTCTACCGGGTATCTACAGGAAACAGGCATGATGTGAAAGGTTTCGGATTGGGACTAGCATATGTAAAAAAAATGATAGGCGAACTCGGCGGTGATATTACCGTGGAAAGCGAGATAAACGTAGGAACAAAATTTATAATAACAATACCCTTAACAAAAAATTAAACGATTATGGAAGAACGTACTCGAATACTTCTATGCGAAGACGATGAGAATCTGGGCATGCTGCTTCGCGAATATCTCCAGGCAAAAGGTTTCAATGCAGACCTGTTTGCAGATGGCGACAGTGGATATAAGGCTTTCCTTAAGGGCAAGTACGATATTTGTGTGCTTGATGTGATGATGCCTAAAAAAGACGGCTTTGCACTTGCCCAGGAGATCCGTACTGTGAATTCAGAAACACCCATAATTTTCCTTACTGCAAAATCCCTTAAAGAGGACATTCTTGAAGGATTTAAGATTGGAGCGGACGACTATATAACAAAGCCCTTCTCTATGGAGGAACTTGTATTCCGCATTGAGGCCATACTCCGCCGTGTGAAAGGCAAAAAAGGCAAGGAAATCACGATGTATAAGATCGGCAAGTTTACCTTCGACACACAGAAACAGGTGCTTATGATTGATGACAAGGTCACAAAGCTGACCACAAAGGAGTCGGAACTGTTAAGCCTGTTGTGTGCACATGTCAATGAAATCCTTGAACGCAATTTTGCACTTAAGGCTATATGGATTGATGACAACTACTTCAATGCCCGTTCAATGGATGTGTATATCACCAAATTGAGAAAACATCTTAAGGACGATCCGTCAATTGAAATCATCAATATCCATGGAAAAGGCTACAAACTGATTGCGCCGGAAGTGGAGACAAACAAATAGTCCAGACAGATATAACCGATAACAATATAGGCCGCGCCAAAATTTGGCGCGGCCTATATTCATATATTATGCTTATTACTCTAATCGGCCAGGTCAATAGCGTAATATGTCTTTTTCATGCTTGACGGATATATGCCCGTAACAAACATTACATGGTCGTATTCGTCATTTGAAACGATTGATTTATATAATTTCTCCACTTCTTTTGCATTTCGTATTATAACATTATTTATGTCCGTGATCACGAAGCCGTTTTTTACACCGGCTCGTTTCATCTTACCGCCTTCGCGTATGTCGGTCACTTGCACACCTGCTTTTACGCCAATCTTTTTCAGTGTGTCATCTGACGGGGTGGAGAAGCTGCATCCAAGGTCGTCGAATGATTCTTGACGCGTAACAGAGGTGTTGCCTTTGACATTGCGCAAGGTCACCATAGTAGTGTATCTTTTGCCGTCTCGTACATATGTTATTACAACACGGTCGCCGGGCCTGTATTGGGCTATGGCTTCCTGTAGTTGCGCCGTATTTGTGGTTGACGC
This sequence comes from Muribaculaceae bacterium, assembly GCA_009775535.1. Classification (GTDB taxonomy): domain Bacteria; phylum Bacteroidota; class Bacteroidia; order Bacteroidales; family Muribaculaceae; genus CAG-873. The sequence continues at coordinate 3,092 of VSPW01000081.1, read as the reverse complement.
CGAATTTAAGGCGATAATGACATCCCCTATTTTCAGGTCACTTTCTGATGCCGCGCTGTTGTCTTCGATATTCCCAACGTATATGCCCGCATTGACGCCTTCTATACCCTCTTTCTTTATCAGCTCTGGTGTAAGTTCCGAAAAGCGTATGCCTAACATAGCACGTTGCACCGCTCCATACTCCTTCAGGTCTTTTATTACTTTATTTACGATGGATGTCGGGATTGCAAATGAGCAACCTGCATATGTGCCCGTTTGGGAATATATTGCAGCATTAATGCCCACCAATTCACCTTTGAGGTTGACTAGTGCGCCTCCTGAATTGCCCCTGTTGACAGCAGCATCAGTCTGGATATAGCTCTCGATATTCCCTGTGGGGGCCGACTGGGTCATCGAAGAAATGTTACGGGCCTTGGCGCTCACGATACCTTGGGTCACAGTTGACGTAAAGCCGAACGGGTTGCCTACAGCTAGTACCCATTCCCCTACCCGCAGGTTATCCGAATCGCCCATCGGAATAAGATGTAGGCCGGATGCCTCGATTTTTATCAGCGCAAGGTCTGTTGATGCGTCTGCCCCGATGACTTTAGCCGGAAAGTTACGGTTGTCATTTAGGGTCACTTCCAGACGGTCTGCATCTGCTATCACATGGTTGTTCGTAACTATATACCCGTCAGAGCTGATAATCACACCCGAGCCAAGCCCTATCTGCCTCTCTTCTGGCTCTGCCGATTGGGCTCTTGGCTGATGGCGTCTGCCGCCGGGGTTCCCGAAAAAGTATTCAAAGAATGGGTCGCTAAAGAAATCCCCGTATCCTCCGTTGCCATAACCATACGATTGCCTCGGAGCGGCATAACTTTTTACAGAAACGACACCATTTACTGTATTTTCCGCAACTGTAGTGAAGCACTCTTGTAGAGCAGAAAGTGCATCCATTCCTATTTCCGGCGCTTGTCCGGCGCTTTCGCCTTTACTTGAATTTTGTGTGGCCCCGGTGGTGATTATCAATACCACAGCCAGACAGGTCGCCAATACTGCCGATTTGATGAATGTCTTCATATAATTAATCTATTATTTGGTTGGTTTATTCATTAATTCAACAGCAAATATAATTGATTGTCGGGATTGCCGTATCCATTAACAATCGGGCTTAAACTAATTTAAGCAAAATGACGCCAAGTTGACAGATTTTTATTGTTAAAGCCATCCTATTTGTGAAAAACATTAAGCTAAATTTCTTAAAATATAGGATTGTTGTTTCACAGATAAACAAAAAAAGTGCAGATTTTTGGTTTGACAGACTTAAGTTATTAACTTTGTAGGCGCATATTATGATTTCTTGCGGATCATATATTGTATTTGAATAGTAAATAACATCCAAATAATAAACAAAATTATCATGAGTCTTAACATCATTGTGCTCGCAAAGCAGGTGCCTGACACCCGCAATGTTGGCAAAGATGCCATGAAGGCTGACGGCACAATCAACCGTGCCGCATTGCCTGCAATCTTCAATCCAGAAGACCTTAACGCTCTTGAGCAGGCACTCCGCATCAAGGATGCCAATCCTGGCTCAACTGTAACGTTGCTCACTATGGGACTTCCTCGTGCTTCTGAAATAATCCGTGAGGCTATATACCGCGGTGCTGACACGGGGATCGTGCTTACAGACCGCGTCCTTGGTGGAGCAGATACACTGGCTACATCCTATTCTCTAGCACAGGCAATCAAAAAAATCGGCAACTATGATATCATTTTAGGTGGCCGTCAGGCAATCGATGGTGATACGGCACAGGTTGGGCCGCAGATTGCAGAAAAGCTTGGAATACCACAAGTCACATATGCAGAAGAAATCCTTGACCTAAAAAATGGGTTCGTAACTGTAAAACGCCGTCTTGAGCATGGCGTAGAGACTGTAAAAGCTCCACTTCCATGTGTTGTGACCGTAAACGGCTCTGCCGCTGAATGCCGTCCGCGAAATGCAATGCGCGTAATGAAATACAAGCGCGCGGTATCCCCTTCTGAAAAGGAAAAACTGTCTGCCGACATGCAGGCTATAGTGGACGCACGTCCCTATCTGAATCTTCAGGAATGGAGTGCTGCATATGTGGATGCCGACCCGGAACAGATAGGCCTCCCCGGTTCTCCGACAAAGGTAAAGGCAATTGAGAATGTGGTCTTTACTGCTAAGGAAAGCCTGTGTCTGGAAGATAACGACCAGCATATCGAAGAGCTAATCAAAGCACTAATCGCCAACCACACAATTGGCTAATATCCATTTTAGGCAGATGGGATGATATTCTCAGATGTCTGATAGAACGTTTATACCAAACAAATCATGGCAGAACAAAACAACCTCATTGTATATTGCGAATTCGAGGACGGCAAAGTTGCTGACGTAAGCCTTGAACTACTCACCAAAGGCCGCGTGCTCGCCACAAAACTCGGTGTTAAACTTGAAGCAATTGTAATTGGCGACAAGCTTGACGGTGTTGAGGCCCAACTTTTTCCATATGGTGTAGATACCGTATATAAGGTGGAAGATAAGCGCTTGTATCCTTATACATCAAATCCTCATGCAGCCATATTGATCAACCTATTCAAGGAAATCAAGCCACAGATTGCCCTTATGGGCGCGACATGTATAGGCCGAGACCTTGGCCCGCGCGTTTCATCCAGCCTGCATAGTGGACTTACAGCCGACTGCACTTCGCTTGAAATCGGCGATCATAAAGATCCAAAGACCGGAAAGGAATATTCAGACCTTCTATATCAGATACGTCCTGCTTTTGGTGGCAATATCGTTGCGACCATCGTAAACCCAGACTGCCGTCCGCAGATGGCCACTGTGCGTGAGGGCGTAATGAAAAAGGAAATTTTCGATGTCAACCACAAGGGTGAGACAGTGAACCTTGACCCTCAAAAATACGTATCAGACTCCGATTTTGTGGTTGAGATTATCGACCGCCATATTGAGAAGTCAAAGGTCAACATAAAGAATTCACCTATCATAGTAGCAGGTGGATATGGTGTGGGAAGCAAGGAGAATTTCCAGTTGCTTTTCGACCTGGCAAATACTCTTGGCGCAGAAG
>VSPW01000080.1 GCA_009775535.1 Muribaculaceae bacterium | reverse complement strand
GGGGATACTACGGCGCTGATATAATAATCGGCCTAGGCAACGGGAACATGTTACCCGCCATGCTGACAATTTTATTAAATCTGGCCCCAAATTCACGCCGCGGTACGGCAAACTCCACCTTGCTGGTGTCGTGGGATGTCGGCATCGGACTAGGCATAGTCATCGGAGGCGCAGCGGCGGAGCATCTGGGATATGCCGCGGCTTTCTGGATATCGTTTGCAGTAAACGCCTCCGGAGTGGCTTTATTCTGGCTGTACACCCGCTGGAGCTACATGAGACTCAGGTTGCGGTGACATTTACAAACAAAAGCAAGGCCTCCTTCCCGTACGAAGGAGGCCTATATATTTTCCGTATGCCTCAATATGCCATATTGCAGCTCCGGTAAATGTCAAAAAAAAAATTACTCGTCATCGCGACGAATAATCTTCTTACCTTAAATCTAATACCATGAAAAACTGATGCAAAGTTACACGTTTTATGTTATACAGCATAATTTTACAACATAAAAATGCACCATATTAGCATATTTTAACTTAAACAAATTTATTAATATTTCTATTTAACAGTATTTCAGTGAGTTGGGTGTTTACGTTTTGATATATCATTAAAGGTGATTAACTTTGTAGTATGAAAGTCGGTATAATTGTTGCTATGGGAAAGGAGCTAAACCTGCTCCTACCCCTTATAGAAAACGTTGAGGAAACAACCGTCAACGGGTTCTTATTCCATACAGGCCGCATAGGAGGCCGTGAGATTGTTGCCATGCAATGTGGCATAGGAAAGGTCAACGCCGCTATCGGCACAATGACCATGATCGAGACATTCCATCCGTCGTTGATAATAAATTCAGGGGTGGCCGGAGGCACAGGCAACGGGGCCAGGATTCTGGATGTGGTAGTAGGTACAAGGATAGCGTACCATGATGTATGGTGCGGCCCTGGTACGGAATGGGGCGTGGCCGCAGGATGCCCCTGCTATTTCACCTGCCCTGACTGGATAACCGCCCTGCCCGCCCTCACACCAGGTAAAGGCCTTTACCACGGCCTGATATGTTCAGGCGACATTTTTGTAAGCGACCCTGACATAGTTGACGGTATCCGCAGGCATTTCCCAGATGTAATGGCTGTAGACATGGAATCGGCTGCCATAGCTCAGGTGTGCCACATCAAGGGTACAGGCTTTATAGCCATACGCGTGATAAGCGACACCCCGGGAGAGGCCGACAACATCGCACAATATGAAAACTTCTGGGATGATGCCCCAAAGCGGACATTTGAGACCGTAGAACGACTACTCACACAGCTATGACAATGGAAAAGATAGCATCATTCACCGTAAACCACCTGAACCTCCTGCGCGGCATATACCTGTCGCGCAAGGATGTTACCCCATCAGGCGATACCATAACAACATTCGACATACGGATGACTGAGCCTAACCGCATGCCGGCTATCAGTGGGGAGGTGCTGCACACTATCGAGCACCTGGCCGCAACATTCCTCCGCAACCATCCCCTATGGGCACACAAAGTGATATACTGGGGCCCTATGGGATGCTGCACAGGCAATTACCTGCTGCTATCCGGAGACTATAAGCCGGAAGACATCATACCACTTATAAAAGAGACTTTCTCGTTCGTAGCCGGATTTGAAGGCGACATCCCCGGGGCCACACCCCGCGACTGCGGAAACTATTCGTATATGGACCCCGAAGGCGCACGCCGGGAGGCATCCCGCTTCCTTTCCGAAGTACTGGAGAACATCAGGCCGGAAATGCTTGTTTATCCGGAGTAGACACAATCCAATCTACGTCCCGACATGAAAGACCTCAAAGCCATCAAAGGAAGATACTATATACAAAGGCTGATTGAAGAGGGCGAGCATGAATGCCAGGATTTCAAGTACTCTGTAAGCGACGCCTCCAAGATAGCCCACTCAATAAGCGCATTTGCCAACGGACGTGGCGGACGACTGCTTATCGGAGTCAAGGACAACGGCAGTATAGCTGGAGTGCGTAATGAAGAAGATATTTTTGTGATTGAGCAGGCGGCATCAATGTATTGCCGTCCAGAGCAGCATGTGGAATTTTCTGCGTACAACGTCGATGCCGGCACGGTAGTGATTGTTGCAGGTATACCGACTGCCGGGACAAGGCCCGTATTGGCACGTGAGCAGGACGGAAGCTGGCGGGCATACATAAGGGTCGCCGATGAAAACATCACCGCGCACCCGTTGCAGGTAAAAGCCTGGAAGATGAGATATGACCCATGCTCCCGTCCGGTGATACTCAGAGATTCTCACCACAGGCTGCTTGACGCCATAGGTGCTTTTCCCGGCAGTGAGTGGCGCGACAAGGCTGCACTGGCAAAACTGGCTGTGGCGTCAAATATGTCGGTCAGCTCTGCAGAACGGGCAATCATCGAGCTTGCCAGCCTCGGACTGCTGGAGTTTGAGCACCGCGGCAACCATTTTGCAATAGTCCGCCCCACAACAACAGACAGTATGTAAGTGTTATCTCAAAAAACACTTACTATGGACAACAGACTATCATACGAAGAAAAAAAGGAGCTTCCCGATGACGTTTTCGGTCTTCCGGAACGCCGTGAGTACCCCATGCCCGACGCCGCACATGTGCGCGCGGCCGAGGCTTATTTCCGTTATTGCCCCGAAAACCTAAGGCCACAGCTTGCAAGGGCCATCATTTCCCGAGGGAAGTTGTTCGGAATCGACATCAAGAGCCCTACAGTGCTTGGATACGCAGGCCTATCGGAATAGAAAGTTTGTAAGATTATCCCCAGGTATAGTTGCGGGTACGGTTACGCCGGCTGCATATGCTGTAATATCCTGTCCATAACGGACGGGCCATTACATGCCAGGGGATACTGTACGTCAGCCTGCGGGTCGACAGCACTCCCATCGCGCCACGCCAGCTCAGCACCACCGGGACCCATAGCCCAACTCCAAGAAGCAGTACGGCCGCTGCTGGAAGCAAATTGGGCAAACCCATGGCTACAGCGGCAACCGATGATGCCAGCCACAGCCAAAACATGGCAGAAGAGACCCCACCCATCATCCTGCGGGTGCGCTTGCTGATGAAACGTCCGGTGAACATCCTGCGTAGCTTTATCTCCTTGTATGCCCTTGCCGGGTTAAGACAATGCATTGTGTTCACCGCATCCGAAGCCAATTCCACTTCTGTATTATAGCCACGCGTTATCTCGCTTACGAATACATCATCGTCACCATACCGGAGGTTCAGCGAACGCGAGAACCCTTTGTTTTCAAAGAATAGGTTCTTACGGTAGGCCAGATTGTGGCCGCTGGCACGGTAAGGGCGTCCCCCTATGGCCGCGGACAAATATATGGCCATATCCGACACTGCCCCGAATGCCCGCCGTCCATGTCCGCGCATGTCATCATCGGCGGCATCCCATTTAGTGCCGCCAATCACAACCTCACAAGCCGGATTAAGGAAATGCGAACCTATAATCCTGAGCCACCGTGCAGAATTGACCGATGTGTCGGCATCGACAATAGCCACTACCGGATAACGTGCGGCCTTTATACCCAATGTAAGCGCAAGCTTCTTGCGCGAAAGGTTGCGCGCACCATCCGGAGTATATGTCAGGTACAAGTTACGGTAGCGGCATACCAATGGGGCAACCGCCTCTTCAGTGGCCTCGCTCTGGCCTTCATTTACCACAATAACTTCAAATGGCGACGGGTAGTCCTGTTCCAGAAGCTGCGGCAGAAGACGTGAAAGCTGCTCTGCCTGATCCTGGGCATACACCACCACCGACACCTCCGGCAACGGCTCGCCATACTCAACCTTGAGGCCTGACGCACGTAGATTGTCGGCCCGGTTACGACGGCCGATACGGGCTACACGCGGGCAATAATATAGCGTAATAAACGCAACACATAGGGCTGCGGTACATAGCATTATGATGACTGGAGCTGACAGCTCAAACGTAAATTGCATCTGATTTTTCAAGTTTAAGCTGCAAAATTACGCAATATTCACGAAATGCCCATAAACGATGCCGCTTTTATGTCAAACTTCTATAAAAGCAGCCCAAGGACATGCCGTCCGCTGACTTTCATCAGGATTTATTATATATACAGCATCAAAATGATCCGCATTCCCGGGAATTTCAGGATATATATGCAAATTCACTGGATTGCATGCAAGGTTCATGGATATGGACCTGAGGTCATCATCACGCTCAACCGCCGATACCTCAATACCCGGCCTGGTCAATGCCAACATCAATGCCACCTCTCCCTGACCGCTATTCACTACCAGGACCTTTCCCTTGTGGGGACAGCTGTCAACCACACTGCTGCAACGGCCAACCGCCGACAGGACGCGCCTGCAACGTCGCTCAACATCCAATCCTTTATATATATACCGTGTACGTATCCACCATACACACGATGCTGCATCAGTGAACGCATCAGGACGCCTGGGACGCCGCAACATGCCCCAAAGGGTCAATGGCACATCCCTGCGATTCCCCTCACGGCCTACAAGGAAACCGAATGCCAATGGCGGCAACAGATATGCCATCAGCACTACAGAGAACATGCCTACAACCGTGACAGCAGCAAGTGAAAACAATGCAGGGTGATCTGATATGACAAGAGCCCCGATTCCTGTAAACATTATCAATGCCGATATTATTATGCTGCTCTTGAATGATGCCAGCAGACGCTTCCCATAGGTATATTCATATACCAACCCTTCGGTGATAAATATCGTATAGTCATCACCCTGCCCGAATATGAATGTGGCAAGGATTATGTTCACGATATTGAATTTCAGCCCTGACAGGTCCATCAGACCGAGTATCCATATCCAGCTGACGGCCATTGGCAGGAATGCTATAAGGCTCAATTCTATGCGTCCGAACGAAAGCCAGAGGAAGACAAACACAATAATTCCACATGAGAATGCAATATAATTGAATTCACCGCTAAGCGATTCAGCCATTCCCGATGTGAATGTATTGACATCAAAGGTATAATGTCCGTCACCTTCACCTATCGCATCCCTTGCACGGGCGACATCGGAAGGCGCTACCGACACAGCCGACACAAGAGCAACAAAAGAGGAATCGGACAGAGAATACCCGGCCAATGCCGTAGACACCAAAGGCGAAAAATATTCCGGACCTTCCACCTTATATCCTTTACCTATTATTTCCTTGAATACACCGAATGCCGATGCACTGAACCCCAGCGACACGGCATCACGTTCCAGACTGTCGGCCAGTCCAGCCCCACGGCCTTTCCAGAATGCATCCCAGCGTGCAATCCTGCGTGCCTGCTCCTCCGGGCCAGGCAGAAAGTCCGCCGGCGACACCACACGGGCCATTATCCCGGCAGAATCCATCCTGGACCGTAGTTCCATTCCTGTAATGGCCTTGCTGTACACCTCATCGGCATCACGCCCCTCAGTTATGACATATATCGTCGATGCGGACGAATCCCCTTTGACATATGACTGTAGCCTTGCCATGTCAGCGGCTTCCGCCTCTGTCATATAGTTGATATTACGAATATCGGTATCAAAACCTGTAGATAGGCTGAAATACCCCAAAACCACCGTAACGACTGCCAATACAGCCACAATCCTGCGGTGTCCTTCGATCGCGAAATTCGACATGCGCCTGAACGGCAACCGTCGGCGCTTACCAGTCCCTACCTGTCCGGGCCTTACCATATGCGGCAGGAACACCACAACAAAAAATATGCTTCCCACCAGCATACTTCCGGCAAACAGCCCGAGATCCTGCAACGCACGGGAGTCAAGCGGCAAAAGACACAGAAATGCGCCTACGGTGGTGACATTGCCTATAATCAATGGCTTCGCAAGCTCTTTGAGGACATCCCTGACAGAACCGGCATCCTCCAGATGCGCAATGAAATGCAATGGATAGTTGGCCGCAATTCCCACTATGATAGAAGCCATCCCCAGCACAATCAACGAAATGGAGTCACGCAGCATACCCATTACACCCATGGCGAAAACCATCCCGAACACCAATGTCAGAAAGATAAACATAAGATACCCCCGCCTACGGAACGAGTACACCAGCAGCAGCATTATAAGCACTACAGCGACTGCCACCGAAATTATGCTGTCGGCCTTTATCCTTGAAGCATTGGTCACCGCCACCGATGGCGCTCCTAACGCCCTTATACTGACGCCGTCTACCTCACCGGCAATATATTCAGCAGCATTGTATATGCTGTCCAGCAGCACCTTGTTGCCGCCCGTCTCATTAGCCCCATAAGGAGATGTCACAACAGCGACGGCAATAGATCCGTCTGGTGTAAATATATATCCGTCCGACACATCCATACCCGCCGTACTGCCGAAATCCCTTAACCTCTCCACCACAGGGGTGAATACGTTCAACGGATCAACCTGGATGTGTTGCGACAGCATACTGCCGGTAGGGAACATAAGCAATTCCTTATCACGCTCAAGCCGCCTGTACACCTCACCATCGTCAAGCAATGAATCCAAACGGCTGAAATCACTGTCGGCCATCAGATAAGGTATATTACTGTAACACCAGTCCATCAACCCTTCCATCTGCGATGCGTCTATCTGCGACATCAGCCCTACCGTAGGGTTCATCTGGGAAAAACGCCCTGAGAAAGCATCGACAGCCTCCATAAGCGCATAGCGGTCCACGCCTGCCGACGTGTCTGCAGCTTCAAAAAGCACCAATATCCTATTGCCACCGGAGATGCCTTGATATATCTCCATTCCTCGCCTGTCACGGTCGTCCATCGGCATAAAATCGCTTATATCCTCCTTATAGCCAAGCGAAAGACCGGAGACCACCAAAAGACCGGCTATGCCGGCAAGCAGGCAGGCGCATAGCCAACGCCGACGGCGGAAATAGTCATATATGCCTAAAACCGCCTTTACCATACAGTAGCATCCTTATGGGAATCGACCGGATTGGCATATATGCCAAGAAATATGTCGGTCAGTTCCGTTACGTCGAGCGCACTGTACCGCGACAATCCGTGAAGGCGCTCAACAAAACATGCACGGGCGTCATCGGTATACATATCCGCATACTCATTGTCGCAATTGGCAATGTCGTGTGCTATATAGTTGGTATCCATAAGACTGTAGTTGCCGTTGATGGACCTGTCAATATGCCTTGCAACAGCCCTGTTGAATTCATTGCGAGGCAATTGCACATACTGTCCAAGGTCGCTTTCTCCCACTGGGGGTGAAAAATGGACATGCATCCTGCCCTTGAATTCCATTATGCCTGTAATAATGCTGTTCATGTCCTCACCAGGCTTCTTTACATAAGGACCACGCCTAGACTGATACAGTTCCAGCGCCTTAAGTATGTCGCACGGCTCCCATTGATAGGACACTGATACAGGCACTATCCTCAGGCTGCCTACAGCCTTGTCCAATTGCGGGCATCCGCTCAACGACAGCATCTTCACCAGACCGGCATCAGTGGCGTCCACACCGTCCTTGGTACGGCCGTTTCGCTGTGCAATCCACACCGAAGCCCCTTTTTCCGATATGCAATGCCGTATATAGTCCGACAAGTGCCGCGAACTTTGATAGAACTCTACCCTGGAGCCGCCACGTTCCACCTTGAACATCTTGTTGGCCTTGCCTATATCTATCACCAGTTGGTTGCTCATAAGGTTTGCCCCGAATGTGATTTCTGTTGTTCGGTGGCCGTTGAGGTACAGTATGCGCTGCATAAGCGCCGAATCCAGTACTATATCCCTATGGTTGGAAACAAAAAGGTAGCTAGTATCCCTATCCAGGTTCTCAAGGCCCGAATAAGTAAACGCGCTTATGCTCCGTTCTATAACCTGCCCGCACATCGGCAACATAACCATACGCTGGAAATCCTCCGATGTCCCTATAGAACCGACCATACGCCCCACTGCCGCCACATCCTCACCGGGGAAAACATATGAAGCCAGCAACGGGAAGAACTCGCTGCCTGCGATACGCTCCATCGCCTGTGGTATCTCCTCGGAGTAATAAGGCCTTATGTCATCAAATTTAGGGTCGCGTATCATGCCTTCCTGCGTTTGTCTATAAATTTAACCGGCTTACGGCTATTCGCCGGCAACCCCACCTTTGCCAGGCTGCCTGAATCCCATATCTCAACATCGGGGGTCACACGTATACGCGAACGGAAACGGTCCTTGAGGTCCTTGACCGGATCAAAGTCTGTAGGATTTTTAAGGCCAACCTTCACCACCACCTCATCCGTGCCCGCGACACTGTCACGGACCTCCACCTGATAATTTTCCACATACCAGGTATTGTCACGCACATCATTTACGGCAGTCGGATAAAT
>VSPW01000008.1 GCA_009775535.1 Muribaculaceae bacterium | reverse complement strand
ATATCCACCCTACTCCAGCCACCCATCGTCGGCATGGCAAAATGCATAATGGATAAGGTAGGCTCGTCAGCCCTACCCGTCACCCCAACGTGATTTCTGGATGGCCGACATTTTGTCCTCTGCCGGATTGGTGCAAGGCTTCCAGAATTGTTCCCCCGCCAGGGTGTCGGGCAGGAACTGCTGTCTGACAAAGTTCCCCGGGTAGTCATGGGCATATTTGTAGCTTTCACCGTATCCAAGCTTCTTCATCAGCGATGTCGGCGCGTTGCGCAGGTGCAGCGGCACAGGCAGGTTTCCGGTACGGTCAACTGCCTCCAGCGCGGCGGCGATGGCCATGTATGCCGAATTGCTTTTTGCCGAAGTGGCAAGGTAGATGGTGCATTCGGTCAGCGGTATCCGGCCTTCCGGCATGCCTATCTTCTGTATGGTGTCGAATGTGGCATTGGCCAGCAGCAGTGCGTTGGGGTTGGCCAGGCCGATGTCCTCGGCCGCGAGTATCACCAGACGCCTTGCTATGAATTCAGGGTCTTCCCCGCCGGCTATCATGCGTGCCAGCCAATAGACGGCGGCATCGGGATCGCTCCCGCGCACGCTCTTTATGAATGCCGATATGATGTCATAGTGCATCTCCCCGTTCTTGTCGTAGGCCTGCGGGTTCTCCTGGAGATGTCCGGTCACCGTACCGTCGTCAATTACTATCGTTTCTCCATAGGCGGCCGACTGTTCCAGCAGGTCGATGATGTTCAGCAGCTTGCGGGCATCGCCCCCAGAATAACGGAATAGGGCTGTAGTCTCACGGATGTCAAACCTACGTGTCTTGAGTATCTCATCGGTGCTGACGGCCCTTTCGAGGAGCTGTTGAAGCTCTGTCTCTTCCAGCGGTTTGAGCGTGTACACTTGCGCCCTGGAGAGCAAAGGGCGTATCACCTCGAACGACGGGTTCTCGGTAGTCGCGCCTATCAGCGTCACCACTCCGGCTTCTACAGCACCCAGCAGGCTGTCCTGCTGTGATTTGCTGAACCTGTGGATTTCATCTATGAAGAGTATGGGGCGTCCTTGTGAGAACATGCCAGCCGAGTCGGCCCGGCAGCGGTCGATCACCTCGCGTACGTCCTTGACGCCGGAGGTTACGGCGCTGAGGGTATAGAACTGCGACTTTATGCTGTTCGCTATTATCCGTGCCAGTGTGGTCTTGCCGACGCCGGGAGGGCCCCAGAGTATGAACGACGCCACCCGTCCGCTCTCGATCATGCGGCGTATAACGGCGCCTTGTCCTACAAGGTGCGACTGCCCGATGTATTCATCGAGGTTCATCGGGCGCAGACGTTCGGCAAGTGGTGCATTCATCGGTTTTGTGTCCAACTGGTGTATCATTCAAACATAAGGGACTCTGCACGGACTCCACGCAGATACTCCCCGGCTGTCATGCGGCGTTTTCCGGCCGGCTGTATCTCAAGGATTTCAAGCCATGAATCCGCTGTCGCCGCCAGCAGTTGCCCCTGGTCTGTCTTTACTGTGCCTGGAGGGCAGCAAGCCGGCAAGCCGGTACGGCGTGTCGCCAGTATCTTCACATCGGCCGCCTGTGCGCCATCGGCCGACAGCTTTGTCCAGGCGGCGGGGTAGGGCGACAGTCCTCGCACCAGGTTGTGCACCTCGGCAGCAGTCCTGCCCCAGTTGATGCGGCAAGTGTCCTTGAATATCTTCGGGGCTGGTGTGGGTGTGTCGCCGCCTTCCATTTCCGACTGAGGTATGGGCTTGAGGTCGCCAGCGATGATATGGTCGATTGTGTCCACAGTGAGTTCTGCACCCAGCTCCATGAGGCGGTCATGTACGCTGCCTACGTTTTCGTCCTCGCCTATGTCTATGGCCTCGCGGCGTATTATGTCCCCTGTGTCTATCTCATGCTTTAGGAAAAAGGTGGTTACGCCTGTCTGGCTGTCTCCGTTTATCACTGCCCAGTTGAGGGGTGCAGCGCCTCGGTATTTTGGCAGCAGGGACGCATGCAGGTTGAAAGTGCCCAGCCTCGGCATGGCCCACACCACTTCCGGCAGCATCCTGAATGCTATGACGATGAACAGGTCTGCATCGAGAGACCTCAGCCTGTCGACAAATTCCGGATCTTTCAGCTTCTCTGGCTGCATTATGCATGGAAGCCCGGCTTCGGTGGCATAGCGCTTAACGGCGCTTTCTATCACCTTGTTGCCGCGTCCTCCGGTCTTGTCGGGCATCGTTACCACACCTACTATGTTGTATCCGCCCTGGTGTATGCGGCGGAGGCTGCCGACAGCGAAGTCGGGATTGCCCATGAACACTATCCTTAGGTCCTGTTTGTCCATTAGTTGTCTGTTTCCGGGTTGCTTTTCCGCTCCAGTGCCTCCCATAGCACATCGCCTTCAGGCACATGGGCGGTGACTTTGATATCTTGCCCCGATACGGGGTGTACGAACTCTATGCTGCGTGCTATCAGCGATATGCTCCCGTCCGGGTTGCTGCGTTTGTCGCCATATTTCAGGTCGCCTTTTATCGGGCAGCCTATGGCCGACAGTTGGGCGCGGATCTGGTGCTTCCGGCCTGTCAGCAGCGTCACTTCCAGGAGGTGATAGCGGTCGCCTGAGGCAATCAGGCGGTATTTCAGACGGGCTTCCTTTGAACGGGTTTCCGGTTTGTCCACCACATAGGTCTTGTTGTTGCGCTCTACGGGCACAAGATGGTGTGTCAGCAGGGCTTCCGGCTGTTGCGGCATGTTGCGTGTTATCGCCCAGTATGTTTTGTGCACGTCTCCGCGCCTGAACATGTCGTTGAGCCTGGTGAGTGCCTTTGACGTTTTGGCAAACACGACCAGACCGCCCACAGGGCGGTCCAGCCGGTGTACCACGCCTACAAAGACGTTGCCGGGTTTGGTGTATTTTTCCTTGAGCCAGTCCTTGACCATGTCGGACAGCGGACGGTCTCCGGTCTTGTCGCCTTGTACTATCTCCCCGGGACGTTTGTTGACGATTATTATATGGTTGTCCTCGTATACTACTTCCATCAAATACGGTTACGGATAACTTTATTTGTTTACCTGGAAGCGGTTGATGCCGTCGCGTAGGTATGCCACTACCTGTTCGGCGGCGGCGATACCGGCGTTGATGTTGGCCTCTGCGGTCTGCGCTCCCATTTTTTTAGGGGTGAAGAACACACGGTTGCCGAAACGTTCTTTCAGTTCATCGGCATTGTCGGGCTTCACATCGGCCACATATTTCAGGTCGGGACGCTCCTCAAGGGCCTTTGCGAGTCCGGCCTCGTCGATCACTTCCTTTCGGGCGGTGTTGATGAGCACGCCTCCCTGAGGCATAAGGCGTATCAGGTCATATCCGATTGAACCGCGGGTCTCGGCGGTGGCGGGTATGTGTATTGATACGAACTGGTTGTTAGAGTACAGGTCGTTTACGGTCTGCACCGGGGTCACTCCTGCAGCGGCGATGTCTTCTGCCGGGCAATACGGGTCAAGTGCCGACACTGTCATGTCGAAACCCTTGGCGATGCGCGCCACGTTGCGTCCTACCTGGCCGAATGCCTGGATGCCGATGGTTTTGCCGCGCAGTTCAGAGCCGGATGTGCCGTCGT
Source organism: Muribaculaceae bacterium (assembly GCA_009775535.1). Taxonomy (GTDB): domain Bacteria; phylum Bacteroidota; class Bacteroidia; order Bacteroidales; family Muribaculaceae; genus CAG-873. The sequence continues at coordinate 21,110 of VSPW01000008.1, read as the reverse complement.
ACATGTTGCGTATGGCCATTACGGTCATGCCGAACACCAGTTCGGCTACGGCGTTTGAGTTCTGTCCCGGAGTGTTCTGCACCACTACACCTTGTGCCTTTGCCGTGGCAAGGTCCACGTTGTCGTATCCGGCGCCTGCACGCACCACTATTTTCAGTTTTGGAGCTGCGGCAAGCACGTCGGCATCGATGATGTCGCTACGTATGATTACGGCGTCGGCATCGGCTACCGCCTTTTTAAGGTCGTCCGCACCGGCATATTTTTCAAGCATTACGGGCTCGAAACCGGCGTTGGCAATTACTTCCTTGATGGAATCCACCGCCGCTTTGGCGAATGGCTTCTGTGTGGCTATTAATACTTTCATGATTTTGTCGTCGGTTTTTCTATTTGTCAACGTGTGGCCTCAAAATCTTTCATTGCCTCTACAAGCACGCGTACGCTGTCTATTGGCATGGCGTTGTACAGGGAGGCGCGGAAACCGCCTACAGAACGGTGTCCCTTTATGCCGACGATTCCACGTCCGCCAGCGAAATCGATGAAGTCCTTTTCCAGGTCTTTGTATTCGGGTGTCATGACGAAGCATACGTTCATTATCGAGCGGTCGGCAGGGTCGGTCACTGTACCCTGGAACATTCTGCTGGAGTCGATGGCCTCATATAGCAGGGCTGCCTTTTCCATGTCGCGCTTTTCCAGAGCCTCGATGCCGCCCATGTCGCGATACCAGCGCAGGGTCTGGAGCGCAGAGTAGATGGGGAGTACGGGCGGGGTGTTGAACATCGAGCCCTTGGCTATGTGGGTCTTGTAGTTGAGCATTGTGGGGATAGCCCGTTCCACATGCCCCAGGGCCTCGTCCTTTACGATTACTATCGTTACTCCGGCTGGGGCTAGGTTCTTCTGGGCCCCGGCATATATGGCGTCATATTTCGCTACATCTATCGGACGCGAGAAAATGTCGCTCGACATGTCGGCGATCAGGCGTACGCCCAAGTCGGGGTCGTGGCGTATTTCGGTGCCGTATATGGTGTTGTTGGTGGTGAAGTGGAAATAGTCCACATCGGCCGGTACGGTGAAATCCTTGGGTATATATGTATAGTTCGCATCCTTTGAAGATGCCACCACGTCAACTTCCCCGAACAGCTTTGCCTCCTTGATGGCGTTGGACGCCCATGTGCCGGTGTCGAGGTACGCGGCCTTATTCTGGAGGAAGTTGTAAGGGATCATGCAGAACTGCATGCTCGCACCGCCGCCGAGGAAAAGTACGGAGTAGCCTTGGGGCACATTGAGCAGTTCTTTCACCAGTGCTGCGGCCTCATCGATTACCGCCTGGAATTCCTTGCTGCGGTGTGACACTTCAAGTATCGACAATCCGGTGTCGGCGAAATTGAGGATAGCATCGGCTGTGTTTTTGATGGTGTACTCGCTCAGGATCGATGGTCCTGCATAGAAGTTATGCTTCTTCATCCTTGGTCTGTTTTAAAAGTTAATTAATGGATGTATGGTAGTGCAAATATACGCATAAGTCGAGAGCAAAACAAATTTATTTCGTTTTGCCGGGCGGAAGTATATTGGACAACGTCAAATTTACGAGGAATATTTTTGCATACGTGTATTAGCCCGGCATAAAATCCATCACAAATTTTTGCCGTGCATCCCGCCTGATGCACAAATGCCGCTGTTTGTGTTAATTGTTTTTAATTACTTGGCCATAATTTGATTTATACCGCGCATTTTAGCTAACTTTACAAGCGGAAGTGAAGTTGCGGCATCCCTGAAAGGGAGAACGGGCACGCCCCCTTAGAACTTTTATGGTGTCCGCAGTGTTGAAATGTTGCAGGCATTCCCGCCGGCCTCCATGTCTCCATTCCTGCCATTCGGCGTTGGGACGGGTAGAGGGCTGGCCCTTGATGCGCATATTACATTTTCAACTATACTTAATGCAGAGATTATGAACCAGCAAGAATTTAACAACCGCCCGGCGCAGAGGGCTCACCGCAAGTCGGTCAACAATACCAATGTATGGCTCAGGCTGACATTCGGCATATTCATGGTGCTGTTTTATGTGGCCATGGGCGTGCTGCTTTTCACCCCTGTATTCGATGTGCTTTTCGCAGGGATGTCGGCCGGGCTGGCATGGATACGCTACCTTGTGGCCATAGTGCTTATCATTTACGGCTTCTGGCGTGGATACCGCCTGTACAAGGGTGTAAGTTACGAATACGTTGACGAAGATTGATACTCAAGTATATAATGATAGACAAGATTAAGATGGCGGCTTTGGCAGTGGCTGTTGCCGCCGGTCTGGCAGGGTGCATGAAGTATGAGAAGCCTAACAGCGATACATCTACTTCAGGCACTATGACAATGGTGTGTGACAACAGCTTCCAGAATATAATGGAGCAGGAGATTGAGGTTTTCGAGTTCCAGTATCCTGAAGCTCATGTGCTTGCACGTTATGCCACTGAGAATATCGCCATTGACTCTTTGATGAAGCTCAACACAAAGACAATAGTGATACCGCGTGACCTTACGAAGGACGAGGTGAAACGCCTGCGTGAAAAGCGTTTCATAGCAAAGTCGAAAAAGATAGCCATCGATGCCATAGCCTTGATTGTAAATCCGGCAAATCCTGCCGACATACTTACTGTCGGAGAGATAGGCGAGATACTTACAGGCAAGCTGCGCGACTGGAACGAGATTTCGCCATCTGACCTTGGCGAGATAAAGGTGGTGTTCGACAGTTCTTATTCAAGTACCGTAAAGTATATGCGTGACTCGCTGATGAACGGAGAGCCATTCGGCCCGAACATATATGCCCAGGACTCGATTACAGGTGTGTTTGAGGCTGTCAAGGCCACCAAGGGCGCTATTGGTGTTGTGGGCGTAAGCTGGCTTAACACCGACCTTGACGCCACGGAGATACCCACCGAGCAGCTTGCAGCCGAGCTGGCAAGCGATGAGCCCACTCAGGGCAAGGCCGTCGACTCATCGGTCAAGGTGCTGAAGGTGCGCCGTGATGACCAGGTGGAGGCCTATAAGCCGTACCAGCAATATATATATGACGGATCATATCCGTTGTTCCGACAGATATATATGGTGACCGTAGGTGCTAACGGCGGACTCAACCATGGATTCTATTCCTTTGTCACGGGACGTATCGGGCAGAAGATCATACTCCGCACAGGCATAATGCCGGCTGTGTTCTCCCCTCAGGTTGTGTCTCTGGAATAAACCTTATGGCTGCCGCCGCATCTAATTAATGGAAAGAGTATATAAATAGAAACAAATAATAAACACTACCCCTTTATTGACATGAAGAAAACAAAATTCATTCTTTCTCTCTGCCTTTGCGCCTCAATGGTGGCATCGGCAGCAGGCTACAAGGACGGTATCGAGTATTTCAAGGCCGACCAGTTTGATAATGCGAAGGATATCCTTCTGCGCAACATAGGCTCTATCACTCCTGCCGAAAAGTCCATAAGCTATTACTATCTCGGCGCGATTGATCTCCGCAACGGAGACAAGGCTGCCGCAAAAGCCAATTTTGACAACGGTATGGCAGCTGATGCCAAATGTGCATACAACTATGTAGGCCTTGGCGAGCTTGACCTCCGTAATGGAAACGTAAAGAGTGCCGAAGACCTCTTCAAGAAGGCCCAGTCGTTCAACAAAAAGAACGCTGAGATATCAGTGATGATAGCACGTGCATATTACAACGCCGACCCTGTAAAGTACACAAAGGAGATTGATAAGTACCTCAACAAGGCCCGCAAGGATTCCAAGCTGCAGGAACCCTCAATATACATTTTTGAAGGCGACATGCTTATGGACCAGAAGCAGGTTGGCGACGCCGCAGGAAAATATGAGAACGCAATCTATTATGATGCCGGCAACTCTGAGGGTTATGTGAAGTATGCCAATGCATATTTCCAGGTAAACCCCGACTATGCCGTGCAGAAGCTTGAAGAGCTTAAGGCAAAGCAGCCTACATCGGCTCTGGCACAGCGTGAGCTCGCTGAAAAGTATTATGAGAACAACCAGTGGCGCAAGGCTTCCGACCAGTACGGTGAGTACATCCAGAACCCCAACCACTTCCCCGAGGACAAGGCACGCTATTCGGTGCTCCTTTACTATGGCGAGAATTATGAGCCGTCGCTGGCAATTGCACAGGAACTTCTTGCCAATGACCCCGACAACTTCCTTATGAACCGTATGCTCATGCTCAACCTTGCTGCCCTTGACCGCAACGAGGAGGCAAATGCAGCAGCACAGAAGTTTTTCGGACTGAAAGGATATTTCACCGGCAACGACTATGTGACATACTCCAACGTGCTGAACAAGCTCGGCAAGCCAGATGAAGGTATCGCCGTGATCGAAAAGGGTGCTGAGGCTTTGGCCGACAACGCTTCCATGCTCCAGACATTGTCAAACACCTACTATGCCGCTAAGCGTTATCTCGATGCCGCCAAGGCTTATGACAGGTATCTTGCGACTAAGGGTGAAGACGTGTCAGGCACAGACCTCTTCACTGGTGCTGGACGCTACCTGTCGGCAGCCGCAACAGCAGATTCTACCATGAATCCGATGGAGATTGCCCAGAACGGTATAGCTTATGTTGACAAGGCGCTTGAAAACCAGCCTAACAACTCCAGCCTCCTGCGCCGCCGCGCCCAGCTTCTGCTTGTAGGCAACGGCAATGAGATGAACCAAGCTGCTGCTGACGCTTACATCAAGCTTATCGAACTTCTCGACCTGAACCCGGACGGAAAGAACGCATCAAGCCCCAACAACGACATCGACTACTACAAGAACGCATACCTCATGCTCGGTGTATATTTCGATGGCATCAATGACAAGGACAATGCTGTGAAGTACTTCTCGCTTTACTATGAGCTAGACCCGAACAATGCAGCCATAGCCAAGTACCTTGGCAAGGATGTTGCTACACAGGAATAAAATCAAATACCATACATAACGCAGAAGCCGCCCTCCCCTTAAGGACCGCGGCTTCTGTTGTGTCGGGAGGCAATGGCCATCTTTCAAGCCCTTGCCGTGGATAGCCTCGCGGCCACAGTGCGTATCCTGTAGCCAGTCCAGGCGAATATCATTGTGGCGATAGGCGACATTATGTTGAATATGCAGAATGGCAGATAGGATATGGTTGCGACGCCTAGTACTGTCGACTGTGTGATGCCGCAAGAATTCCATGGTATCAGCACAGATGTCACGGATACGCTGTCTTCCATCGTACGGCTAAGGAGGCGTGACTCCAACCCGAACCGGCGGTAGACGTTGCGGTACATGTTGCCGCCGATGATCAGCGATAGATACTGGTCAGCGGTGCATGCGTTGAGGAAAAGGCCCGATGATACAGTGGCGCCGACTATCGAGGTGCGTTTCCTGAGGTGGCGTGTTATGGCGTGCGTTATTGCCGACAGCATGCCTGTGCCTATCATCGCCGCGCCGAACACCATTGAGGTCAGTACCAGGAAAATGGTGGGCAGCATGCCTGTTACGCCGGATGTGGCCACGAGGCCGTCAAGCTGCCCGTGGCCTGTGGACAGTGAAGAGCCGTTCCATAGTATGGATGTGACCTGGCCTATGGCATGGGGTATGCTGTCCATTGAAGGCATGAGGGCGTCTATGATCTGCGGCTGGAATACGAACATGCCTATGAACCCGGCCAGTGCGCTCAGCCCCATTGTGGCGATTGTGGACAGGCGCATGGCTATGACGGTGATGGTGAATGCCGGTATCAGCATAGTCCATGGGGTGATGTTGAAGGTGTGTTGAAGGTGTCCGATCATCTCTATCGATTTTACGGCAGGCGCTGTGTCGGTGAACAGTCCCAGCAGTAAAAATACGCCCAGGGCAACTGCCATGGCCGGAGCGGAGGTGAGCATCATATAGCGTATATGTCTGAACAGGTCGACATTGCATGCCGATGATGCAAGTACGGTGGTATCGCTGAGCGGTGACATCTTGTCACCGAAATAAGCGCCTGAAATCACAGCCCCGGCGACCATGGCGGAGCTGTAGCCCATCACAGACCCTATCCCCATGAACGCTACGCCTATAGTGGCTATTGTCGACCATGAACTGCCTGTGAGTACGGAGATTACGGCACATACCGCACAGGTAGTGACAAGGAAGAATGTCGGGTCGATTGTTGCCAGTCCGTAGTCGATAAGCGTAGGCACTACGCCGGAGAGCATCCATGTGGTGGCCACCAGCGAGATGCATAGGAGGATGGCGACAGCCGGCAGTATCTGTCCGGCGCTGCGTAGGAATCCAAACTTGATGCGTTTACGGTTGAGGCAACGGTAGAAATAGGTTATGGCTACCGCCAGTGCTGATGCCCCAAGCAGGGCGTATGGGCTGTAGCCTGAAATTACGTCTGCCCCGGAAGTGCAGATGATGGCTATAAGTGTAATGAGAAGTAGGGCGACGGGTAGCAGCGATGCGTACAGCGGCGGTTGTGCCACGGCCCTGCGGTTGGATATGTTGTCCATTGCCGTTTTATTTTAGATTGAACCTGATAAAATTGTACCTTGTCTATAATATAATATTGTGTATGCCTCTCTTTTGGTACGCAAAATTAGCTAATCTGCACTAAATGCACAATGTTGTTTCGTTTCTTTGTGCAATGGTCGGGAAATTTTGCTAAAATCCGGACAGTAAGGGAAATGAGTGTTAATAAATGTTTAGTGAAATATTAAACCCAATACCCTATTGGGCTGAACCCGCCAAAAAATAGTACTTTTGTACCAAAGATGCTTGCGATGCCGTTGAAAGGACAATACACAGCTGCCGCAGACCAATTATTTTTGCAATGTAAAAACAGGATGCTATGAATCTTACATTAGATGCGGTATTCGCCAATGTCATTGAAGATGCCCCTTTTGAGGTAAGCGCCTGCACCCGTGAGGAAGTCGGTGAATGCTATCGGTTTCTGAAAGGGTTTGCGCGGGACAAGGTGATTTATGGGATAAACACCGGTTTCGGGCCGATGGCGCAGTGGCGTGTTGACGACCGTTGCCTTGAAGATTTGCAATACAACATCATACGCAGCCATGCCACGGGCGCAGGAGAGCCGCTTGACGATATTTATGTGAAGGCGGCCATGATAGCGCGTGTAGGCACGTTCCTTCAGGCACGTTCGGGGATACATCCTGAGGTAGTTGACCTTCTTGTGGAGTTCATAAACCGCGGCGTCTACCCTTACATACCATGCCATGGTAGTGTCGGCGCGAGCGGCGACCTCGTACAGCTCGCCCATATAGCCCTCACTCTTATCGGAGAGGGAAAGGTACATTACCGCGGGCAGTGGCGTCCTACGTTGGAAGTGATGGACGAAAATGGGTTGAAGCCAATGTCGATACATATACGTGAGGGCCTTTCTGTGACAAACGGCACATCGGTGATGACCGGGGTGGCTGTGGTGAACCAGTTCTATGCCGAACGCCTTTTGCGGTGGAGCGCGCTGGCCGCCGTGTGGATGAACGAGATCGCTGCATCGTTCGACGACTGGATGTGCGCCCCGTTGAACAGTGTTCGGCGTCAGCACGGCCAGCAAGTGATGGCGGAGTGGATGCGCAGCATGGCTTCCGGCAGCAGATGTCTGATGAAGCGTGAACATGAACTTTACGACCCGGAGCGAAATGGCCAGGAGGTATTTGAGCATAAGGTGCAGGCCTACTATTCACTGCGTTGCACCCCACAGATACTCGGTCCGGTGTACGACACACTTCAGGCCTCGCGCCGCGTGCTTGAAGGTGAGCTTAACTCCGCATGCGACAACCCGATAGTCGACCCAGTAACACGCAATGTGTATCATGGTGGCAACTTCCACGGCGATTATATATCCCTGGAGCAGGACAAGGTTAAGATTGCTATGGTGCGTCTGGCCATGACGGCGGAGCGCCAGCTTAACTATCTGTTCCATGACCGTATAAACGGCATCCTGCCTCCTTTCCTGAACATGGGTACACTGGGGCTGAACTATGGCATGCAGGCGTGCCAGTTCACAGCCACATCAACCACGGCTGAATGCCAGACCCTGGCCATGCCCAACTATGTGCACAGCATCCCCAACAACAACGACAACCAGGATATCGTCAGCATGGGGACGAATACGGCACTCCTCACGGCAAAGGTGATTGAGAACGCCTACCAGGTGATGGCCATACACTTCATTGCACTTGCGCAGGCCACTGACTGCCTTGGCATAGCTGGACGCCTTGCCGACGCTACGCACCGGCAGTATGACAACGTACGGTCCATAGTGCCGAAGTTTATTGCCGATGAGCCTTTCTACGACCGTATCGCTGCTGTGGAGCGATACCTTAAGGACAACAATATCAAAACCGACTGACAGGATTATGAAATATGCATTAGTGACGGGAGCATCACGCGGCATTGGACGTGCAGTGGCATTGCGCCTTGCCTCCGATGGCGTCCCGGTGATAATCAATTATGTGTCGAACCAGGCCGCGGCCGAAGCCACCCAGGCAGAAATCATTGCGGCTGGCGGTGTCGCCGAGTTGCTGCGTTTCGATGTGTCGAAGCCTCAGGAGATAGAGGACGCGTTGGAGCGTTGGGAGGAAGGGCACGCCGATGATTATATCGGCATCCTTGTCAACAATGCGGGCATACGTCAGGACAACATTATGGTGTTCATGCTCAACGAGCAGTGGCACAATGTGCTTGACACGACCTTGAATGGTTTTTTCTACATCACTCGCCGGCTTCTGAAGGGCATGATGACACGCCGTGACGGAAGGATAATAAACATGGCATCGCTTTCTGGCATTAAGGGCATGCCCGGACAGGTGAACTATTCGGCGGCCAAGGGTGCTGTTATCGCGGCCACAAAGGCACTGGCGCAGGAAGTGGCACCGCGCAAGGTAACGGTCAACGCCGTTGCCCCGGGCTTCATAGAGAGCGACATGACCGCCGACCTTCCTGTGGCGGAACTTAAAAAGATGGTGCCGCTCAAGCGTTTCGGCCGTCCGGAAGAGGTGGCGGCGTTGGTATCGTTCCTGGCATCGGACGCTGCCGCATACATCACAGGCGAGACAATTTCAATCAACGGGGGGCTGTATTCTTGAAATCGCGGCTGCGCTTCCGGTAATGTAACAATAAAAATATACTATAATACGATATATGGGCAGACGAGTAGTAATCACGGGTATAGGGATATGGTCATGCATAGGCCGTAACGTAGATGAAGTTGAAAGGTCGTTGCGCGAAGGCCGCTCCGGGATAGGTGTAGAGCAGGCTCGGCTTGACTATGGATACCAGTCTGGACTTACCGGGATTGTGGAACGTCCGGTGCTGAAAGGGCTTCTTGACCGCCGCACCCGTGTAGGGTTGCCGGAAGAGGCCGAATACGCATTCATGGCATCGCGCGAGGCTTTTGCGATGGCCGGCGTAGATGACGCGTATCTGAACGCCAATGAGGTCGGCGCCATCTGGGGCAACGACTCTTCGGCCAAGCCCGTGATAGAGGCAGCTGAAATCATGGCCGAAAAGCATGATTCGGCACTTTTAGGCTCAGGACTTATTTTCCAGTCGATGAATTCTACTGTGACCATGAACCTTAGCACCATTTTCAAGCTGCGTGGTGTCAATTTTACGGTCAGTGCGGCATGTGCCAGCGGGTCACATTCGATAGGCCTCGGATATATGCTCATCAAGCAGGGGCTTCAGCAGATGGTGCTCTGCGGAGGTGCGCAGGAGGTCAACTATTATTCCATGGCCACGTTTGATGCGCTCAATGCTTTTTCTAAACGTATGGACGAGCCTACGAAAGCGTCACGCCCGTTCGACCGTGACCGTGACGGGCTGATACCAAGCGGAGGTGCTGCCGCCCTTGTGCTGGAGGATTATGACCATGCCGTGGCGCGTGGCGCGGAAATTTTGGCTGAGGTTACGGGCTACGGATTCTCATCTAACGGAGGAGGGATATCGCAGCCTAGTGATGAAGGGTCAGTAATAGCCATGCAGCGTGCCATGGATGACGCGGGAATCACCCCTGCCGACGTGGACTATGTAAATGCCCATGCAACCTCTACGCCGCAAGGCGACATGTTTGAGGCCAAGGCTTTGGTGAGGCTTTTCGGCGGCACAGACGCCCTTGTCAGCTCCACAAAGTCAATGACAGGCCACGAGTGCTGGATGGCTGGCGCGAGCGAGGCCGTGTACTCCACAATCATGCTCCGGAAAGGCTTTGTCGCCCCAAATATCAACCTGGAAAACATTGACGAGGCGGCTGCTGGCCTTAATATCCCAACCGTGGCGGTAGAAAGGCCTCTGGATGTGATACTCAGCAATTCATTCGGATTCGGCGGCACTAATTCCGCCCTGGTAATAAGGAAGGTGGAACCACAAGCATAAATAGAGGTAAATATCAATCATAATACAGAAAAACCATGAACCTATCTCCGGCATTAGAGAAAGAATATACAGTCGACAGGATGTCGGCGCGTAAGGCGCAGCGCCTGGCAGAATATATCGCGTTCGGGCCAGTGATCTTTGAAGCATCCCGCCTGATGGTGAAATACGGGATACTTGATATGCTACGCGACAGTGCGGAGGGCCTTACCATCGATGAGGTGGCTTCGCAGGCGTCGATAAGCCGGTATGCGGCAAAAGTGTTGCTGGAGGCGTCGCTGTCGATAGGCACAGTGATTGTCAATAAGGATACCGACCGGTTTTCCATCACAAAGGTCGGCTGGTTTCTGCTTACTGATGCCGCTACCAGGGTGAACATGGATTTCAATCATGATGTGAATTATATGGGATGGTTTGAGCTGGATGAGGCCTTGAAGACCGGACGCCCTGCCGGGTTGCGCCATCTTGGAGACTGGCCTACAATATACGAGGGGCTTTCGTCGCTTCCGGAGGATGTGCAGAAAAGCTGGTTCGGGTTCGACCATTTCTACAGCGACAATTCGTTTGACGAGGCACTGGCGCTGGTTTTCGCCTTGCATCCACGGAATATCCTGGATGTCGGAGGGAATACCGGACGTTGGGCTTGCCGTTGTGTGGCCCATGACCATGATGTGGAGGTCACTATTGTCGACCTTCCACAGCAGATAGGGCTGATGAAAGAAGCCACTGCGGGCCGGGAAGGAGCGGAGCGTATACATGGCTACGGCATGGACCTGCTGGATGCTTCGGCGGCGTTCCCGGTACACCGCCGTTGGGACGTCGTATGGATGAGCCAGTTTCTTGACTGTTTCTCGGAGGAGGAGATTGTAGGCATACTCCGGCGTGCTGCCAAGGCTATGTGTGCAGGTTCGCGCCTTTATATAATGGAGACGTTCTGGGACAGGCAGCGGTTTGAGCCTGCTGCGTTATGCCTTACGCTTACAAGCCTGTATTTCACGGCACTGGCTAACGGCAACAGCAAGATGTACCATTCCGACGACATGGCACGGCTTGTCAGGGATGCGGGTCTGGAAATAGAGGCCGTGCACGACGGGCTGGGGCACGGGCATTCAATAATGGTGTGCCGCCTGCCGCAGGAATGAGCGAATAAATATAAAAATACTAATCATATATCATAAGACTGATGACACGTAAAGATATCGAAGAAATAGTGAAGGAATTCCTTATTGAGGACCTTGAGATTGATGAGGAGAACATCCGTCCCGAAGCCCACCTTAAGGAAGAAGTGGGCATTGACAGCCTTGACTTCGTTGACATAGTGGTGATTGTGGAAAAGAAGTTCGGCTTCAAGATCAAGCCTGAAGAAATGGCCGGGGTCACCACCCTGTCGCAGTTCTGCGACTATATCGAAAGCAAGGTAGGCGACAAGTAAGACCGTTGTAGCAGGATTGAGCGGACGCGCCACTGACGAATGGACCGGCCGCACCGGAGGGACTACGTGGATGCAGCGTGTCCTGATATCGATGGTGAGGCGGATGCCGCTGCGGATGCTGTATTTCATGATGGCATTCGTGGCAGCAGGGTATGCTGTGTTCAACCGTCCGGCCTACAGGGCCATATACCGGTATTTCCGCTTTCGCCACGGCAATGGTCGCATCAAGGCATGGTGGAACGCGTTGTGCAACCATTACGAATTCGGCAAGATTATACTTGACCGGTTCGCCATGTATGCCGGCAAGGAATACGGGTTTGATATCGAAGGATATGAGCATTTTGCCGCCCTGGATACAAGTGAAGAAGGTTTTATGATCTACAGTTCACATGTGGGCAACTATGAGGTGGCCGGGTATTCGCTGGTGTCGGAGCATAAGCGGTACAATGCCCTGGTGTATGGCGGCGAATCGCCTACAGTTATGGAGAACCGCCGCCGCATGTTCGCAGGCGGCAACATAAACATGATTGTGGTCTCTGACGGGGTGTCGCATCTCTATGGGATAAACAATGCGCTGGCCGATGGGGAGATTGTCAGCATGCCGTGCGACAGGCTGTTCGGTTCGCAGAAAGTGGTCGGCGCTACCCTGCTTGGCGCGCCGGTGAGGCTTCCGATGGGACCTTTTGCCGTGGCCGAGCAGCGTGGTGTGCAGACGCTTGCAGTGTTTGTGATGAAGTCAGGGCTCAAGCGCTACCGCATACACATCATCCCGGTGGAAGGGATGGATGCCTGTGCAGGTGCGAAGCGCCAGGAACGGATGGAACGCCGTGCGGCATCATATGCCGCCGCACTCGACGGGATATTGCGCCGCTACCCACGCCAGTGGTTCAATTATTATGATTTTTGGCAACAATAGATAACATCAGATGACAGACAAAGATATCCGGAATGTCGATGTGCGGTCGCTGCTTCCACAGCAGCCTCCGTTTGTGATGATAGACAGGCTCTTGCACCTTGACGATACGGCTACTGTGGCCGAATTCAAGGTAAGGCCTGACTGTATATTTGTCGATGACGGCCAGTTGCTGGCTGAGGGCATGACAGAATGTATCGCCCAGACCTGCGCCGCCCGGATCGGCTATATAAATGTGTATATACTGAAGAAGTCGGTAAAGCTTGGTGTGATAGGCGCTGTACGCAACCTTGCCGTAGCCAGGCGGCCTAGGGTAGGGGAGGTCATCGATATCACCATAACGGTGCGCGAGGAAGTCTTCAGGATGATACTTGCCGATGCACGGATAGAGGCCGGTGGCGAGACCATCGTGACTGCGGAAATGAAGATAGCGCTCAGCGATACTGACATGGCGCAGGATGCTGCCACGGACAAGGATATAAAGGCCGTATGAAGGAACTTAAGGCAACAAAGAGGCTGGATATAAGGTTCAGCGAGGTGGATTCGATGAGTGTGGTGTGGCATGGCTCATATCCATTGTATTTTGAGGATGCCAGGGAAGCTTTCGGCGAGAAGTACGGCCTGGGATACCTTACCATATTCGGCAACGGGTTCTATGCCCCGCTGGTCGACCTGTCGTTCCAGTACAAGAGGCCCATAGTCTATGGCATGAAGCCTGAGATAACCATTACTTACCGTCCGACAGAGGCGGCCAAGATTGTTTTTGACTACGAGATACACGATACCGCCGATGGTACGTTGCTGGCGACTGGCCACAGTGTACAGGTGTTTATGGACATGGATTATCAGCTTGTGTGGTGCAATCCGGAGTTCTATGCGTTGTGGAAAGATAAATGGCAGGTGCTATGACAGCGGTATGTGCAGCTGATAACATAATATCGCCGCTGGGATGGACCACGGAGGAGAATATTGCGGCCGTCCTGGCCGGACGCTCTGCCTTGATGCCACATGAGTGGGCCTTCGGGCTTACAGAGCCGTTTGTGGCTTCGCTTGTAGACCGTACGGCGGTATCGGAACGCTTCGGTGCTGATGCCGGAATGTATACGGTGTTTGAGCAGATGTGTATATTGAGCATACGTGAGGCCGTGTCGGCGGCTGGTATAGATGCTTCGTCGGCTGCGCTTGTGCTGTCGACCACCAAGGCGAATGTTGACTCTCTGGGCACTCCGCACTATGTGCCTCCGGCGGATTCGGCGGCAAGGATAGCGGCTGCCGTAGGTGTGGCATTGCCGCCGCTGGTGGTGTCGAACGCATGCATATCCGGTGTATGCGCCCAGATTGAGGCAAAGCGGATTTTGGCTGGTGGTAAAGTCCCGGCAGTGATAGTGTGCGGCTGTGATGTGCAGTCGCGTTTCATTGTGTCGGGATTCCAGTCGTTCAAGGCCCTCAGTCCGCAGGAATGCCGCCCGTTCGATGCATCGCGTTGTGGCCTCAACCTTGGCGAGGCCGCGGCTACTGTGGTTTATGTAGCTAAGGACAGGACTCAATCCGGCGGATGGATATTGCGGAGTGGCGCGGTGCGTAACGATGCCAACCATATATCCGGACCTTCGCGTACCGGCGAAGGAAGCTACCGGGCGCTGCGCCATGTGACAGCAGGGATAGCCGTGGAGGACTTGGCCTTTATCAGTGCCCATGGTACAGCCACCCCTTACAATGACGAGATGGAGTCGATAGCGATAGAGCGTGCGGGGTTGCTTGGTGTGCCTGTCAACAGCTTTAAAGGCTATTATGGCCATACAATGGGGGCTGCCGGTGTGCTGGAATGCATACTGTCGATGCATGCCTTTGACCGTGGTTTGATACCGGCCACCCGTGGTTTCGGTACGCTTGGCGTGTCGAGGCCGGTCGATGTCTCGGCTGCCGTGCGGGATGTGCCGCCGCGTGCCAGGGGATTTGTTAAACTTATATCCGGGTTCGGGGGCTGCAATGCCGCCGCCCTGTTTTTGAAAGGAGGAGAGTGATGGCGTCGGTCAATGTAATGCGTAAGGTAGAGATATCCTCTGATGCAGTTTCTGTCGATGGTGTTGCGTTGCCTGTCTGCGGATCTGGAGAGGCCATGCTTGACTGGATATACCGCACACATGTCGGGGGATATCCCAAATACCACAAGATGGACCTGCTCTGCAAGCTTGGGTTCATTGCATCGGAACTGCTGCTGGCAGGCGAGGACGGACGTTTCGTGCCGCGTGACGACCGTGCGGTGATATTGTTCAACCGTACAGGGTCGCAGTGCGATGACTTGCGTTACCTGTCTACGATTACTGAAGGAGAAGGGTACTTCCCTTCTCCGGCGGTGTTTGTATACACGCTCCCCAATATTGTGACCGGCGAGATTGCCATACGTAATAAATATTATGGCGAGACCTCGTTCTATCTCATTTCTGGCCCTGATACCGGGATGATGCTTGAGCTGGCAGGGCAGGCTATGGACTGCGGCGGTGTGTCATCGGCACTTACCGGATGGGTGGAGTGTCCGGGTGAAGATAAATTGGAATGCATGATGATGCTTGCGGAAAAAACAGTTAACTTCGCAGATTGATACATGATAAAGAAAATAATACATTCAGATATACAATGGAAGAATTAATACTTGAGCTCAAAGAAGAAATAATAGATGCGTTGAACCTGGAAGAGGTGACCCCTGCCGATATCGACAACGATGCCCCCCTGTTCGGCGAAGGCCTCGGCCTTGATTCGATCGATGCCCTCGAACTTATTGTACTGCTGGAGAAGAAGTATGGCATACGCCTGTCGAATCCTCAGGAGGGCAAGGAGGTGTTCAAGTCTGTTGCCGTAATGGCCGGATATGTCAAGGACAACCGCAAGAAATAGCCTGTGGCCGGATCTGTGGTACGGCATAAGCCGATTGTAGTGACAGGGGCAGGTGTGGTGTGCGCCATCGGCAACTGCAAGGGGCAGGTGGCGGAGGCTTTGCGCTCCTGCCGAAGCGGCATTTCCACTGTGGAGTATCTGGACACCTCACACAAGGAGTTTCCGGTGGGGGAGGTGCGCATGACAAACACCGAGATGCGTGCCGCTGCGGGCATAGCGCCAGGCGAGGTGGCCAACCGTTCATCGCTGATGGCTGTCATTGCGGCAGGTGAAGCCCTGGCGCAGGCCGGGCTTGCCTGTATCCCTGAGGGCGTCAGGGTAGGGCTTGTCACCGGCACGACAGTTGGCGGAATGGACATGAGCGAAAGGCATTATCGGTCTTTCAAGGATTCGGATGAGCATGCGGCATATATAGCCACACACGATTGCGGGTCGACAAACGAGCTTATTGCAGACCGTTTTCCCGGCCTGGAGATGGTGACCACCGTATCTACAGCCTGTTCGTCGGCGGCCAATGCCGTTATGCTCGGCGCGAACCTCATTGATGCCGGAATGGCCGATGTCATGGTGGTTGGTGGCACGGAGTGCCTGACGCGTTTCCATCTCAACGGGTTCAAGTCGCTGATGATACTTGACCGTGAGCCATGCCGCCCATTCGATATCTCGAGGGCCGGGCTTAATCTTGGTGAGGGTGCGGCGTATCTTGTGATAGAGACAGAAGAATCGGCCAGACGCCGTGGTGTGCCAGTGGTGTGCCGTCTTTCCGGATGGGGCAACGCTTGTGACGCTTTCCACCAGACCGCGACATCGGCTGACGGAGAGGGTGCTTACCTTTCGATGAAGGCTGCACTTGAGAGCGCTGGCCTTCAGCCGTCGGATATTGACTATATCAATGCACATGGCACGTCGACCCCAAATAATGATGAGAGTGAGGCCGTGGCGGTGGAACGCCTTTTTGCGGGGTGCATGCCGGCCATATCATCAACAAAGTCCTATACCGGCCATACGACAAGTGCTTCCGGGGCTATAGAGTCGGTGATATGCCTGCTGGCGCTCGAAGGCGGGTTCATGCCAGCCAACCTTAACCTTACCCAGCCGTTGGACCGGGGCATACGTCCTGTGATGCCCGATGCAGCCGGTAACGCGCCATCGGCCAACCTTAAAAATATATTGTGCAATTCCTTCGGATTCGGAGGGAATGACAGTTCACTGATTTTCTCACGGTTCGATGACTGAAAGACGAATATATATAAATGCGGCACAACAAGTGTCGATACAGAGGCCGTTGTCTGACTCATGGTTGGACTCCCCGGTGGATTATCCGCATGACGGGGGATGCCAGGCAGCCATAGACCCTGATTTCAAGGCGTTCCTTGCCCCGATGGAGGCACGGCGCATGGGCAGGCTGCTTAAGCGTGCTGTAGCCGTGTCGGATACTGTGCTTGCTGAGGCTTCTGTTTCCGATCCGGATGCCATTTTGACGGCCACAGGTCTTGGGTGTGTGGAGAATACTGAGGCTTTCCTGAACGCCCTTTGTGAGGAGGGTGAGGACGTGATGATGCCTACGGCTTTCATGCAGTCGACCCACAATACCATAGGGTCGCTGCTGGCCATACGCCGTAAGTGCCATGGGTACAATTCCACTTATGCGCATAAGGGCGTGTCGTTTGAGAGCGCTGTGCTTGATGCCGTCGTGCAGTTGCGCCTAGGAGCTGTCTCCAATGCCCTTGTAGGGGCTTTTGACGAGATGACACCGACCTATTTCGGGTTTCTGGCCAAGACAGGCTTTGTAGGGCAGCCTGGTATGGTAAGGGCCTCGGATTCGGCAGTCGCAATGGTGCTGTCGGCTGTGCCGGCTGAAAAGGCGCTGTGTGAACTGATGGATGTAAGGCTTATGTACCGTCCCGCAGCCGGTAAGGTGGCATCGTATATAATGGGACAGGAAGGAGTGGACGCCATAGTTGCCGGAATCAACGGCTCGGAAAAAAATGACAAGATATATGAAGAGATAGCCTCCGCTACGTGTCTTCCTGTAATGGGCTACAAGCATCTTTTCGGGGAAAATTACGGGGCTTCCGCTGCTGGTGTATATGCCGCGGTGCGATGCCTGCATTCCGGCAGGTTCGCCAGCCTCCATGCTGGTGAAATGGCATTGCCGGAAATCCGGAGTGTTGCGGTAGTGAACCATGACGGGCGTTCGGTGTCGGTAGTAAAATTGGGAAGCCTATGTTGAAACTTCTGTTAAGTTGCCTGTTGCAGTGTGTGGTGGTGACCTTGGGGCAGATATTGCTTAAATTAGGGTTGGCCCGCATGGGCGATTTTTCGTTTACATGGTCATTCCTGCAGCGGCAGCTATCGAATTGGGCACTATTGTCGAGCGGTATCGTGACAGGTGTCGGCATTGTGATGTGGATGTGGATATTGAAGAAATACGACTTCTCGATAGCGTATCCGCTCACGTCGATAAGCTATGTGCTTGGCATAGGGCTGGCTGTCATGCTGCTGCATGAGAGCGTACCGCTGACCCGCTGGCTCGGGGTGCTGCTGATTACCGCCGGATGCATACTTACTGTAAAATGATACTGTAATGAACAGAACCTTTATTATACTATTTATGGCAGCTGTGGCCGCGCTTGCCGCTACGGCTCAAACGGCCATGCCACAGTCCCAGGCCAAGGAACTTGCCGAAAGGATAAACACCGTTGCCTCATCGATTTCCACAATGCAATGCGGCTTCGAGCAGGTGAAAGAGCTTTCGATACTTAAGGACAGGATGGTGTCGGAGGGCACGATGTGCTACCGGTCACCGAATCAGCTGCGCTGGGAGTACACATCGCCATATGCCTACCGTTTCATACTGGACGGTGACAAGGTGACGATGGACAATGGCCGTACCTCCAATACTGTCGACATCCGGTCGAGCCACATGTTCCAGGAGATTGCCCGCATAATGATGGGCAGTGTTACCGGACGTTGCATCGGCGAAGGCTCGGATTTCAAGGCTGCGTACTATACAAGCCCTGACGGAGGATGGATCGTCCGCCTGACGCCCGTAAAGAAGCAGTTGAAACATATGTTCAAGGATGTGGCGCTGCACATATCAGCCACTACTTCGATGGTATCGGAAATAGAGATGACTGAGAATAACGGTGACCGGACTGTGATCCGGTTCAAGGATATAAAAATAAACAAGCCTTTGGATGACTCGGTTTTCAAGGTGCATTAGTCTGCTGTTGACGCTTTCCATGGCAGCTGCCGCCGTCATGGGGAAGGGTAAGGACGCTTTCATGCTGGATGAAGGCGTGCGCAAGGACTATGCCTTGACCATAGAGTCGCCAGACATGTCGTTTACTGGGATATGCGTCATGCGCCAGATGTCAGACACTGTTGCCGGGACAGTGGTCAATGAGTTTGGGCTTAAGGCGTTTGATTTCATTTATCTTATGTCCAAGCGCAAGATAAAGCTGAAGAACGTTGTCAAATTCCTCGACCGTTGGTATATAAAATCGACCTTGAAGGGAGACCTCAAATATCTTCTAGGAGGCTCGAAGCCGTCGCACCGTGGACTTGACATCGGGGCTGACAGCACTGTCCGGCTGGCCAACCGCCGTCGCGGCCTTACATACATATTTACACCAATCAAGCAACCATCCATAAAATGAACCTGTTACCAGATTTCTGTAAAATAAAGTCAGTAATTACTGAGGATTCCGTGGTGAAGTACAGTTTGTGGCTTAACCCTGGCCATCCGATCTTCAAGGCACATTTCCCCGGTCATCCGATCACTCCGGGTGTCTGCATTGTGAGGATGGCTACGGAGCTGCTTTCAGTGCATCTGGGACGCAAGCTGGAGCTTACACTCATAAAGAATGTGAAGTTCCTTGTTGTGATAGCACCTGATGAAGGCGGTAAGGATATTACATTTGGTTTCAAGAAGATAGAGGCGCAGCCAGATGGCACATGCCGTGTGCAGGCTGATGTGTGTGACCTGGAAGGTGGCATGGTATATTGCAAGATGTCGTTGGTACTCAAATAGGCTTTTGCCCCGTGAAGACAGAGAAAGAGACTGCCGGAAGAGGTGTATGTGCCGTTATCCCAACGTACAATAACGCCGGGACGCTTGCCGATGTGGTGGAGCGTACATTGGTGTATTGTCCGGATGTCATTGTGGTGGATGACGGTTCAACGGACGATACAGCCAGGGTGTTGGCCGGTTTTGGAGACCGGATAACGGTCTGTACCCATCAGTCAAACCGAGGCAAGGGGCAGGCGTTGCTTACGGGTTTCCGTCAGGCTGCAAAAGCGGGGATGACTGCGGTGGTAACGCTTGACAGTGACGGCCAGCATGATCCTGGTGACATACCGTTGTTGGAGGCACGGCACATGGAGTCGCCGTCGGCCATAATAGTAGGCAGCCGAGATATACAGGCGCGGAACATGCCGGAAAAAAACACATTTGCCAACAGGTTCTCCAATTTCTGGTTCCGTCTTCAGACGGGTGTCGCCCTTCCGGATACACAGACAGGTTTTAGGCTGTATCCATTGAAGGCAATATACGGCGGACGCTTCCTGACATCGCGTTATGAGGCTGAGCTTGAATTGCTTGTGCTTGCATCGTGGCATGGGGTGGAAATATTGCCTTGTCCGGTGCAGGTATATTATCCGCCTGAGGGCGAAAGGGTCACGCATTTCCGTCCTTTTATGGATTTTGCCCGAATAAGTGTACTGAATACGGTGTTATGCTTCCTTGCAGTTGTGTATGGGATGCCTTTGAGGGCCGGGAGGTGGTTTTCTGGCTTGTTGTCTAAAAAAACAGGTAGTAACGGAAAGTGAAGACAGGAAAAAAAGGCATATTATATAATGTGGTGCAGGTCTTCCGCACGGTATGGACATTTGCCGCATTCACATCGGCGATGCTGCTGGTGCAGCCCGGTACATACCTTTATTTCCTTTTCGGCAGGACTACCGAGAGGAAACGGATGAAGTTCCACAGGTTTCTCTGTGGTGTGTCGCACTGGGCAGTCAAGCGCATTCCCGGAACACGGTTTTCCTCCGGAAATTCTTATGGTGAGACATTTGAGCGCCCGGCGGTGATAGTGTGCAACCATCAGTCGCACCTCGATCTGGTGTGTATAATGATGCTTTCCCCAAAGATAGTGGTGCTTACCAACGACTGGGTGTGGAACTGCCCGTTCTATAATATAATTATACACCGTGCAGAGTTCTATCCTGTGAGCGACGGTATGGACCGAAATACGGAACGGTTGCGCGGCCTGGTGGCGCGAGGCTACTCTGTAGTGGTATTTCCGGAAGGGACCCGGTCGGCAGACTGCAAGGTGGGACGTTTCCATGTCGGCGCATACCAGCTGGCCCGCGAACTGGGTGTGGATATCCTGCCGCTTACTCTATATGGGACGGGGAAAGTGCTTCCCAAACCTTCTGAGATTTTACGTCCCGGGCATATGCACATAGAGGTCG
>VSPW01000079.1 GCA_009775535.1 Muribaculaceae bacterium | reverse complement strand
CGTCTTCATACGGCTGAACGCCCGCTCCTTCTTACGGGACATATGGAAGATATATGCCCATCCTACAGCCACAAGCGCGACAACCAGGGCAACTACAGCCCAAACACCCTGCCGCAGGCGCATCACTTCTTCCTCTTTCTTGGCCATGCTTGCCCGGCTGTTTAGCAATGTAGTGTCCTGCATGTACCTGTATTCAAGTTCCGCGGCATAATTGCGGTTCGACTCATCAAAAAGCGACATCTTCACCGAATCGGCCAATGTCTGGTAATTGTAGGCATTCCTGAAATCGCCAATAAGCCTGTAATAATCACGCATACGTCCATAATGTACAGCCACATATCGCGGTGGCATCCCGGAAATATTGTCAAGTGCCGATGACAGCCTGAGGGCAGCATGCCTTGAATCTCCCTTGCGCAGCGCCAATTCACCAAGCAGGCTGGATATATAGAACGCCTGGCCGCGGTCGTTCACGCCAAGGTTTTCAAATTTTTCCACGCCGCTGTTTATATGCATGTCAGCCGAATCAAGCCTACCGGCATACATAAGCGCCTCACCCAAATTCACTTCACACATTGCCATCATATAAGGGTCTCCCAAGGAATCGGCGATAGCCTGCGCCATCCTGAATTCATCCACAGCCTCATCATACATCTTACGGTAATAATAGCTATTACCCTTCCCGTTATAGTAGAAAAAGTTGACTGCCGGGCTATAATCCCCGATCTTTGCCTGATGCATGCCATAATACCTGTCGGCCTCAGCCCAGTTGCCTATTGCCGAATACACCGCAGCAAGCATCACAGGCAAAGACCTCCGCCCGTTGTAACCTATGGAATCAGCCATGGCAATCGCACGCCTGAGGGTAGCCGCAGCCTGTGGCATGTCGCCCATATCCGATTGGAACTCACCTACCGACGACAAATTTTCCACAGCATAGACATAGTTACCAGCCTTTATCGAAGCATCATAAGCCCGGTATCCATGCACTATGGCAGAATCATTAAGGCCCACGATATTATACCTCACCTGCTTGCATCTCGACAGATATTCCTTCAGAAGCGGCTCGTCATCCTCGAATGCATCAGCCACCACCGACACTTCCCTGAACAAGGAATCACATGTAGCGACATCGCCCTGCAACAGACGTGACAAAGCCAGGAGCGACTTGAAATATCCGGCCTCAACCTCATCAAGCGCGGAATCAATGCCGGCAATACTGACGGCCTCTGCCCCTGAAGGATCTGCGTAAAGACGGGTCCCGCTATGTCCCCTGACTTCCGTATCGACCGCCATATGGCGGTCAACCACCAGAGGATCAACCTTTTTACCGCCACAAGACACCACAGAGACCATGGCCACCACGGCAGAAACTACAATCGATATATAAGGTAAGAGTCGTAAGCTGTTATGATTAATCATATGTATAAAGGTTTCAAAGGCGCAAAATTACTGCCAAATCCCCAATCACACAAATTTCAGACCCACAATCTCCCACATATAACGGCTTCGGGACAGTCTGTAGATACCAACTGCCCCGAAACGTCATTTTTTTACTTTGACAGTCTTGACTTCGACTGGCTTAGCAGATTGCTGCCGAAGCCCCAAACCAAGACCGAATCCTGTCAAGGCTACGCCGACAGCACATAAGATTGTTCCTAATGGTCTCATATCAATCCAGTTTCATACAATTATTTATTCCAATTTATGTATGATAACGGATTGACGCTACCATTTGTTTAATATGCGAACATAGGATAGTCCTTCATAGTCTCGTTTACCTTCGCACGGACAGCTGCAATAGTCTGCTCAGACTCATGATTGGACAGCACGGTGTCTATCATTTCTACTATCTCGCCCATAAGGGACTCACGCGCGCCGCGGGTTGTTATCGCAGGTGTCCCCAGACGTATGCCTGATGTCTGGAAAGGAGAACGGCTGTCAAACGGCACCATATTCTTGTTTGCGGTTATGTCCGCATCTACCAACACCTTTTCTGCGACCTTGCCAGTCAGTTCCGGGAACTTGGTACGCAGGTCAACAAGGATGCAATGGTTGTCTGTACCGCCTGACACGATCTTGTAACCCTTGTCAACCAGAGCCGACGCCATCGCCGCTGCATTACGCTTCACCTGTAGCTGGTATTCACGGTATGATGGCTGCAACGCCTCGCCGAAAGCCACCGCCTTTGCCGCGATAACATGCTCCAACGGACCGCCCTGTACGCCAGGGAACACAGCCGAATCAAGCAGCTGCGACATTTTCTTTACCACACCTTTCGGCGTTGTCTTTCCCCATGGGTTGTCAAAATCCTTGCCAAGGAGGATAAGTCCTCCACGCGGCCCACGCAATGTCTTATGAGTCGTAGAGGTCACGATATGCGCATATTTCAATGGATTGTCAAGCAGACCAGCTGCGATAAGCCCTGCAGGATGGGCCATGTCCACCATGAATATTGCACCGATCTCATCGGCGATACGGCGCATACGTGCATAGTCCCATTCACGGGAATAGGCACTTGCCCCGCCGATTATAAGCGATGGGCGCTCACGCAATGCCACTTCCTCCATCTGGTCGTAATCCACAAGTCCATTGTCCTCACGTACATTATACTCAAGGGCCTGGAACATCAGGCCGGAGAAATTGACAGGGCTGCCATGCGACAGATGTCCGCCATGCGATAGATTGAGACCCAGGAACTTGTCACCAGGCTTCAGGCACGCCATGAATACTGCCATATTGGCCTGCGCCCCGGAATGAGGCTGCACATTGGCATATTCAGCGCCGAAAAGCTCCTTCACCCTGTCAATGGCACACTGCTCCACTTCGTCCACCACCTGGCATCCGCCATAATAACGGTGTCCGGGATATCCCTCAGCATATTTGTTGGTAAGGCAGGAGCCCATGGCCTGCATGACCTGCTCACTGACAAAGTTTTCAGAAGCGATAAGCTCTATGCCCTTATGCTGGCGTTCGTTTTCCCTTGCAATGGTTTCAAAAATAAATCTGTCTCTTTCCATATATTTTATATAATGATTGTGTTGTCTAAAAATATCGGCATGGCAGGATTCAGCGCCTGCCGCCCCCTTTTTTCGGGGACTTCCGTACAGAAAACCCGAAATGTCCCAGTTCACGGCCAAGCGTATAATAATGTCCGTGCGCATAGGCGATAAGCCCGGCGTCCTCCAGCCTCAACGCACCCGTCTGGGCGTCTATATACCTGTCGTCCACTATTACATTGAGAACATCGGCAATGAACATGTCATGAGTGCCAAGATGCACCACCTCCTTTACCCTGCATTCTATCGACACAGGCGACTCCTCGATATAATAGCATCCCACCATCTGTCCCTTTACGGGCGTAAGCCCCGTCTCCCGCCATTTGTCATATTCACGGCCTGAACGCACACCGCACCAGTCCGTTGCGCGGGCCATGCGTTCCGTGGTAAGGTTGATGGTGAATTCCATCTCTTCCATAAGTATATGGTGGCTGTAGCGTGGGCGCTGCACAGAGATATAGCACATCGCCGGATCAGAACAGATTGTACCAGTCCAGGCCACGGTGATGAGGTTGCGTGTCTGTTCTGTCGAGCCGCACGACACCAGCACCGCAGGAAGCGGATAGATCATCGTGCCGGGACGCCAGGACTGCTTCATAGAAGATGGGCCTTGCTGTTTGTGACCGTGTGGTTGCAGTACTGACACCTCAAAGTCACACACTCCGTGTTTTCACGGTCAACGATATGGAATACCGTTGACATCGGTTCATTATTGGTGATGCATTTCGGGTTATCGCATTTCACGATACCCACTACCTTCTCCGGCAATTCCACCTGGCGCTTTTCCACCACCTTGAAGTCACGGATTATATTGATCCGCGCTGTGGGCGCTATGATAGCTATGCGGTTAAGCACAGCCTCAGGAAACTCCACATCAGCCACTTTTATTATGCCCTTTGCTGCCAGACGCTTGCTCGGAAGATTATTGCCGATGGTCACAGGGGTATGTATATTGGCTATACCCAATATTTTAACGGCTTTGAACAAAGCCGACGACGGTATATGGTCTATGACAGTCCCTGCGCTGAGCGCCGCTACTGCCAGTTCTTTCTTGTCAGCGGTCATGGGCGGTGGTTTTTATATGCAAGCGGGTCTATCCCCAGCGCGCGGCATATGAGTGCCTGACGGGTGAACAGGCCGTTCCTTGCTTGGTCAAAATAATATGCTTTGGGGTTATCATCCACATCGTAGGCAATCTCGTTCACCCTGGGAAGCGGATGCAGTATACGGAGGTTAGGACGAGAACTGTCAAGCATCGAATTGCGCAACGTATACAGGTCCTTTACCTTCTCATATTCCATTATGTCCGTAAAGCGCTCACGCTGTACACGGGTCATATAGATTATGTCCGAAGTGTCTATCACTGCCGGTGAGAAATCCGTATGCTCCGAATATCGTATACCGTTCTTGTCGCAGAACAGCTTGTACTCATCAGGCATCCTCAGCTCGTTGCAAGCCACAAATCTGAACGTAGGGTTGAAATGGCGCATAGCCATAAGCAGCGAATGCACCGTACGGCCATATTTGAGGTCTCCCACCATTGTTATGGTCAGGCCGTCCAGTGTGCCCTGCGTCTTATATATGGAATACAGGTCGAGCATGGTCTGCGAAGGATGCTGGTTGGCGCCGTCGCCGGCATTTATCACAGGGACATCCGTTACTTCTGCCGCATATCTAGCCGCTCCCTCCAGATAGTGCCTCATTATGATAAGGTCAACATAGTTGCTCACCATCTTTATCGTGTCCTTCAGTGTCTCGCCCTTCGACGAGCTGGATGTCGCAGCATCAGAAAAGCCGATTATGCGGCCTCCGAGGCGGTTCACTGCTGTTTCAAAACTAAGGCGCGTACGGGTCGAAGGCTCAAAGAACAATGTCGCCACCACCTTGCCTTCAAGGATGCGGTGGTTTGGGTGCTCCTCGAAATAGCTTGCCATACGGATTATATCAAGCATGTCCTCACGCGTAAGGCCATCGATTGTTACCAGGCTGTCGGTATTCATAGTCGGGAGGGAATAATGGATTGGTTGCACAAAGGTAAGAAATATACATTTCCCGCACAATCCTTTCTCAAAAAAGTTTTGATGCGCACTCCGATTCATAGAGGCCGGCCGGAGAAGACACGCCCGACAGCTCCTTTATCAGTACGGCATACGCTGCGGCTACGTCTTTGGCAAAACGTGCACCCTTCTCAGCCGTAGCGCCACGCGGGTCACCGATACCGGTGTCTGTGGTCACGCGACTCCAGTCACGCGGCACCCACGCCACACCGTTGCGCAACGATTCCAGGGCAAATCCTGTCGACTCACCGCTACCGGCTTCCGAAATGGAAACAAGTTCAGGATGATAATGCATCATGACCGATGTTTCCAGTTCATCTGCATGGTCACCGGGATTATCGAAATATCCTCTGGAGGGAAGCACCTTGTACCATTCACCTGCGGCGATTATCATGTCTGGATAGTCAATTGCAAGGTCACGTATCATGCCTTTGAAATTATTGCCGCCATGGCCGTTGACAATCAAGAGCCTTCGGAAACCCTGATGGTAAAGCGACGCCACTATGTCTGTCAACACAGCCATCTGGGTGGACTGGCGCGTGTGCACACAGAACTTAAGCTCCCTCTGCCCGGGATTCTGCGCACCCAACGCCACAGGCGGCATCACCATGGCACGGACACCGTAACTGTCACGCGCCTCACGTGCAGCATCCACTGCAATATCATGCGACAATATAGCATCTGTCATATATGGCAGATGGAGGTTATGGGGCTCTGTCGCACCCCATGGTAGGATAACGACACTATAGTCAAGGCCGCGCACCGTACTGTAATTAGAAACAGAAAGATCCAAATCCTTTTCCATTTTCATATAATTTCTTTAATATTCAATATTTCTCTCTTTTAAACCAATAATAGGCCGTCTGGACGATTCCCCTGACCGAAAGGTAGGCCACAAACGAGCACCATAGACCATGATTGCCATATATGGGTGTCAGCCACGAATAACAGGCAAAGAAAACGCCAGTAGCTACGGCCATCGACACCAGCATGCCCCTTGTCATCGTCATACCCCCGAAAATGCCGTCCCACGTAAATGCGGCGAATCCGAGTAACGGTATGGTAAGCACCCATGGGAAATACACCTTGGCCGCCGACACCACATCAGCTTCATCCGTAAGCAGCCCCATCACAATATCCCCGGCAAGAAAATATATGGCAGTGAACACAAGCGACATTACAGTCCCTGCTACAAAGAGCCCACGTACCGTACGCTTTAGCCCTAAACGGTCACAAGCCCCGAGATACTTGCCTGACAAGGCTTCCCCGGCAAAGGCGAACCCATCGGTAAAATAGGAAAAAAACATAAAGAACTGCATCAACAGCGCATTCGCGGCCAGCACAAGGTTGCCCTGCACCGCGCCGGCATGCGTAAACCATATCGTCACCGCCACCAGGCACACCGTACGCAGGAATATATCCAGGTTTACTGTAAAGAAACGTCTTATGCCGTCTCCTCGCATCACACGCCTCCAGTCTGCACGGCCCACACCATAGCGCCTTGCAACAATCCATAGCCCGACAGCGAACCCTGTCCACTGGGCAACCACTGTCCCCGTGGCCACACCGCCTATGTCCATGCCGAAACCGAACACAAACACAAGGCTACACGAAATATTGACTATATTCGTCACAAGGGCCATCCACATAGGCCCACGGGAATTCTGCATGCCCAGAAGCCAACCCGAAAGCACGTAAGTACCTAACACGGCAGGCGCGCCCCATACACATATAGATACATACAGACCCGCCAGACCGGCGGCCGATTCCTCAGCATCCATGAATCCTATCACGGCGTCACCGGCGACACCATGCAGAGCCAATACCACAACAGATAAGGCAGCCGACACCGCCAGACCGCGGTAAAACACATCAGAAAGCTGACTGCTGTCTCCAGCTCCATAAGCCTGTGCTGCCATACCGCTCGACCCAAGCCTAAGGAACGAGAACACCCAGTACAGCATATTCATCACCGCCCCTCCCAGCGCAATGGCCCCTATATACACGGCACTGCCGATATGCCCCACCACCGCAACGTCAGCCAGCCCAAGCAAAGGGGTGGTGATGTTGCTGGCTATCGCGGGAATCGACAGTGCCAGTATCTCGCTGCGTACAGACCTCTGAGCCATAGTTTGCGAGAATATATAGACTTTATGCCTTCTTTGCGCGGCGTGCGTTGAAATACAGATATGCGATTATACCAAGATACGCCACCACACCAAGCACCTGAGGCAGGAATTCACCTCCGTTGACAGGGGCATCCTTGCCAAGCATTATGGTCACTGCGGCAAACACGCCGAACAGCGCGCCACCGGCAATAAGCCCGGACGCTATCAATGTGCCACGGTCATTACGTGCCTTGCACACATCAGCATCTTTCGACGAACGGTTCACCAACCATGCGATAAGGCCACCGACGAGTATCGGCGTATTGAGTGAAAGCGGTATGAACATGCCAAGGCAGAAAGCAAGCGCAGGAACGCCAAGCCAGTTCAGCACCACAGCAAGTATAGCGCCTACAAGATAAAGCATCCACGGCGTCTCCCCCCCCATCATCATCGGCTCTATCACCTTGGCCATCGCATTGGCCTGGGGTGCAGCAAGGGCAGTATCACCTGTAAATGAATATGCGTTTTTGAGCATCAGTATCACAGCTCCTACCGTAGCTGCCGATACAAGCGTACCAAGGAATTTCCATGACTCCTGCTTACGCGGGGTAGAACCCAGCCAATATCCTATCTTGAGGTCGGTGACGAAACCGCCGGCCATCGACAGCGCCGTACATACAACGCCTCCTATAACCATCGATGCCACAATACCTGACGTGCCGTTAAGCCCTATGGCTACGAATATCGCCGAAGCCACGATAAGGGTCATAAGTGTCATACCAGACACCGGATTTGAGCCGACGATGGCAATTGCATTGGCTGCAACAGTAGTGAACAGGAAGGCTATGACGGTCACTACTATCCACGCCACGAGTGCCTGCCAGAAAGTGCCTATGACACCGACCCAGAAGAACACCAGCACCGCAACAAGCGCAATGAACACAAAATAAGCTATATGCTTCATCGATATGTCGAGCTGCCAGCGAACAGCCTTCTTAGCCCCGGAATTACCGCCGCGCAATTCGCGGCCGGCAAGCCCTGCTGCCTGACGGATGATAGGCCATGTCTTTATTATGCCGATGATACCGGCCATGGCAATGCCGCCTATGCCTATAAGGCGTGCGTAGTTCTTGAATATGGCATCCGGCTCCATCATCGCGATATCGGCTGCGCCATATGTGCCGAGCAAAGGCAATATGATCCACCATACGAATATCGAACCGGCAAATATAACA
>VSPW01000078.1 GCA_009775535.1 Muribaculaceae bacterium | reverse complement strand
GCATGTGATCTAATAATTATTAAAAAGTATGGTTAATATTTTCCAATATTTTTCAGCTTGCAAAAATACGATTTTTCTTTTATGCAGGCAATTATGTGCCTCTATTTTTTGGATTTAATGGCGTTTTTAACTGACGTTGGCCCGGCCTGTATGTTAAAATCTGTAACTTACACCCGCCAGACCGTTAAATCCCCTGCCAGGAATCCCCGCAAAGCCATAATAGTGACGGTTGAACACATTGTTGAGATCCAACGTTGCGGTAAGGGCTTCAGTTATGCGGTATGACGCCCCGATATCAAGCGAACCGACCGGACGCAACCCTACCATGGACACCTCCCCGGACATGTCTCCGGCAACATACCTGCCACGCCTTCCCGAACGGTAATTATAGTCAAATGTGACTTCCAGCGCATCGACCGGCCTGAATTCAAGCCCGGCGCACGCTATCCACTTCGCCCTGTCCCGCCACAGGTAATACCCGTTGTTCGACGACTGGGGAGCAGCTTCATAACCAGCATGGATGCCTACCAGATTCCTGTAACGGTAAGAGATATGCCCTGCGATATGCCATCCACGCATGTCCACACGCTCAAAGGCCAGGCATCGGCCGCCAACCACCACTGGCATCAGCCAGTCATTCGCCCGTGTATACCCCGCCGACAAAACTGCGCTGAACCCTTTTATCTCACCAATAGTAATTCCAGTCTCAACCGACAGCGGGATATGGCTGAATCCGTACGTGAGCGACGGCGACATCATATGCGTATAGTCCCACAGCGACGCCAGCGTGTTGAGATGCTCGCCTCCACCGGCCTTTGCATAAAAGGCGAAAGCCGCCTCAGGACTCCATCCGAAAAGCACATCGGGGGCAACATGGATAGCCTTGCCGCCATGGGATGTCACATCCACACGCGCTCCAAGCCTCAGGTCAACCGCCCCTGACTTAAAGACATAATACGGGGTCAGCCTTATCAGCCCCCTGGTCAACGGGCTACCCTCTTCTATTGACGGCATCCCGCCAACGTAGGCCGTACCTAGCACGCCTGTATGGCCAAAATGTACAAAAGTGACATCCGCATCAAAACCAAGGCGTGACATCTCACGGAACTTGGCCTCGACACCGCCTTTGACATTGAAGGAATATTCATTTACAGGCCGCCAATGCAGCTCCTCCGTAACACCTTCAGGCGCATCATACACTGCACCTTTAGTGAACCCGAACATCGAGAACCCTGCAGCAGCATGATAGTCCCAGCCCCTATGATCGCTCGTCCAGCACAGCCCGATATCGAAGCGGTTAGCACCTGTAGCAAATCCATTGCCAACAAACGGTTGCGACACATCATAGTAAGTATATCCGGCATCTGCCGACAGCACAGATCCTACGCCTATATACTGGCGTAACGAGCCGCCAAGGCTCACCGAATTCTCCCTGTAGCTCCCGTCATTGTGGCCTGCAACGGCATCATCAGCCCATTTCCCTTTGTATGAGAAACCATCATACTGCATCCATACATCAGCCTTGGTGTTACGTGTATCCGCCACCCTATACCCCGCCGATACAGACGCATTGAAAAGCGGTAAATACGCGGCCGAAACATAGCCCCTGTATGGCAGCACGACAGTATCGCCCCACTGCACAGGCTTTGTGGACATGAGCGAACGGGTTATCTCCGATGACTCACCATATTCAGCAAACAACAGCCGCTTCACCTTCACCCGCGGCGGAAGCAACTCCGGCACAGCACCTATGCGGGTCACGGCCCGTTCCTCCGGGACAATTATACGGTCTATAGTTATGGTGTTGGAAAGCTCTTCAGCCTGCCCATATGCCACAGACGGCACAACACTCATTGCCACTGCGGCTGCCAATATGTTAAATTTAATATTATATTTCATTTTTCCTGTCTTTTACCGGTCATTTCGCCAAGCGTTCATCTATCATCATGAAAATGTCACCTTCGCTGCCAGGGTAATTCTTCCTTAGCGCGTTAAGGTATTCATCGGCCTCAAACTCCCGGCCCTGCTCACGGTTTATGTCGCTGAGCAATATAAATCCGCGCGCAAGCCAATACTGGTGAGGCGTCTGCGACGCTATAAGCCTGTCGGCCACCTCACGCGCACCATCCGCATCACCGCTGTCCAGATATAGCTGGCCCAGACTGTATGCGCTCATAGCCCCGTAAAGGTCTCCCGTCTGCCTCGACACCGATTTCCAAGCCTTCTCAGCCCCGGCCGTGTCGCCTAGTCCCCGGCAGGCCAGTCCGCGCGAATAGGCGGCCTCGGTCTTCTGTGCATCGCCAAGCACCGATGATGCCATAAGCGCATCGGCCGCATCAATAGCGTCCTGCCATTTATCCATACTTAGCGACACCCTCATTATGCCAAGGCGGGCCTTGGCCATGTTCTGTGGCGAAGATGTCCTGGAGGCAAGCGAACGGTACGCTGCCAGCGCCTCCGCGCCATTTCCGCGGCCCTGCTCTATTTCACCCTGGATAGCCAACGCATTTTCCGCCGCATGGCTGTCAGGATATCCGGCCACCAGCAATCCCGCATACCTCAGCGCCTCATCGGCATCACCTTCCCGGTATGCATTGTCGGCAAGGTATCCCAACGCTTCACCCACATATGCGCCCTGCGGAAAGCGGTCGACATATGCCTTCATCCGAGACACACCGCCACCCTCGTTGATGGCGGCCTCGGCCGCATCGAATGTCATGCGGTCCACCTCCGCCGGATCAATCACCGGAGCACCGGGCACACCCTGCAGGAACGATGCCAGTTCCGCGATATTATCATCTTCTGTATATATACGTTTAAGCGACATGGAGGCCAGTTTCGCCTCATCGCTTGACGGATATCCCGATATTATTTCTTTGTATGCAGCCACCGCGCCCTCACGGTCGCCGGAATTCTGCAACGTCATGGCCAGCTGGAGATACCCGTTCCTGCCCTTAGAGGTGGACGGATACTTGTCCACAAGCTGACGGTACGTGTCAACCGCCTCCCGCTGACGTCCCAGCTGCAAATATGCCTCAGCCTTCTCCAGCAATGCCGACGGGACAAGCGGAGAGGTCGGGAACTGGCCAAGGACACGGTCAAGGGTAGCGGCCTTACGCTCATATTCCTTATTGAACCCATGCATCACAGCCATTTGGAACAAGGCATAGTCCCCGGTGGACGCATTCGCCGAATACGCCTTGCCGTACTGATCCAACGCCGCCCTGAAATCGCTTCCATAATAATAGGCATCACCTATCCGGTTATATGCATCGGCCACCACCGCACGCGGCAGGTACTCCCCGTCGGCAACAGCTTCCTCAAAATCACCTATCGCACCACGGAAATCCTTGAGCGCAAACCTTGCATACCCAAGGTCATAACGTGCCAGCGGACGGTTGGCTGCATCCGGCTGTGCCTCTGAAAGGTATTTTCTATAGGCCGACACGGCTTCTGCATACCTGCCCTCCGCATAGTGGCAGTCACCCAACAGAAGTTCCGTCTCCGCCGCTATCTCCGTATTGTACCGGCCAAGCGACCTCGCCTCCAGTAGCCTCTGATATGCCTTGGAAGTATTTCCCGCAGCAAGGTCGCGGGCACCTAAAGTATACAGCACCCTCTGTTTGGCCGCACATACAGCCTCCGTTGGCGAAGATATCCGGCCTATGCTCTCCAAGGCCTTCTCATAATTGTTGTCAGTCATGTAGCCGTTCACTATATATTCCTGTACAGCACCGGCATGGCGGCTTGACGGATACCGGCGCAGGAATTCCTCGAACGTGGCTACGGAGCTCCCGAACGGCATCTGCGCCCCCCTGGCCCGCGACACGGCATAATTATAATACGCCGCCTCCTGAACCTGCGGGTCATGGGGCATCCTCAGCGCCTTGTCGAATGCAAGTATGGCCGCATCAGTTTCATCTTCCTTCAGGTATGCCTGGCCGAGATACAGCGAAGCGCTCTGCGCCATCGCATCATCGGCATCGGCCACGTGCCCCAAACTACGTATGGCCTCCTGATAATCGCCGGAAGCATAATGGTCCAGCCCGACCATATAGAGGGCCGAGCGCGAAGGCGTCTGCACTGCATCCACATAGCGTCTCAGATAGCCCAGCCCGCCTGCCATGTCGCCCGACAGGTATAGCGACTCTCCGATGACACGCCTGTTTTCCCAGGCCATATCGGCAGGTAGCCCAATATTTTCCGCCGCCTGAGCCTCGGAAAGAGCCTTCCGGTAATCACCCTGTATGAAATATATCTGCCCCAGGTAGAAATCACGCGTATCTCCTGGAGGCATACTAGAGTCGACACCATTAAACATGTCGGCGGCGCGGCCATAGTCACCCCTTGCAAACGCGGTATAGGCCTGATAGAAACAGGCGGCATTTAGCATATCGGGGGCGGCCCATTGCGGTATTTGAGCGAATGCGGCATCAGCACCGGCATAATCTCCCGACTCCATAAGCGCGAATCCGCGCTGGAAATGATAATCAGCCAAAGCCTTTCCGGTAAGCCCGTCAGGATTTACAGCATTGAACGCCTCCAAAGCCCCGGCATAATCCTTTTCATAGAAATCACATGAACCGAGGGCCGCCAGCATCTCCATGCGCGCCGGCGATGCAGGATATGCGGGAAAGATACTTCTGCAACAGCACCCTAGCCCCCGCCACATCGCCTGAGGCAAGTGTGGCCAGCGCAAGATAGCGCGATGCCTTTTCCCTGTCGGCATCAATCCCGGAAGCCGACAGTTGTGAATAATATCCGAGTTGGTCGACTGCACCGGCATAATTCCCGTCGGCATACATCCCAATGCCGCGTAAAAGGAATCCTGAGGCATCAGTTGAATTGCCGTTGGCCACTGCAGGCGACATCACGGCGGCCGCAAGCGCGGCAAGTATGAATCGGTTTGTCATTTTTAAAGGTTCGATGATATATGTTTGCTGACACAAAGATAGCACTTTATTCCGACAATACGTGACTGATCATTATTTATAATAGATGTATCAAAATGTCAGCGCCGCCATGGAAGCAATCCATGGCGGCGCTGCCTTTATCGGCAGTCAATTCCCTTAAAACACGTTTGAGAGATTGAAGTTTGCAAACTCAAGGTCGTTCTTCGCACGGTTGAGCATGGAGTTGTCAAGCTTGACAGCCTGGCGGAGGTTGTTGGCAAGCATCTGCTCGTTGTTGGTGCGTGCGCCCACTACGGCCATCAGGTAGTATGTGGTGGCGTCAGGTGTAGAAATGCCTGCAAGTGTAGACTTGGCCTTGCTGTAGTCCTTTGTAAGGATCTGGGCGAGGGCGGCATTGTTGCTCTTTGAGTTGCCGAAAGCCTTTACAGCAGCGGCATTGTCACCCTGTGTGAGGTAATATACACCGAGAGCATCGTTGAGGCCTTCAGCACCGGCTGCAGAACCGAAGTCCTGGCGTGCCTTTGTATAGTCCTTGTTCACAAGAGCCACAAGACCCTGGTTCATCTTGGACTCATTGCTTGCAGGCGCGAGCTTGGAAGCCTTCTCGAAGCTACGCTTTGCGGCAGCATAGTCACCGGCCTGGAACTGTGTCATACCAAGGTTGTTGTATGTACGGTAGTCATTCGGATACAGGCGGGCTGCTGTCTCATATATCTTCATGCGTTTCGCATTGTCATCGGTGAGAGTTGCGGCATAGAGGATTTCATCAACTGTAAGTGTAGACGCATCCTTGTCAAAAGCCTCCATGATTTCAGCATCGCTTTTGCCGATCACGTTGATGGAAGCGGCGATACGTGAATAACGGAGCTGCGGAAGTATCTGGTCGGCGAGCTGCTCGAATACAGATGAAAGGTTGCGGATTTCCTTCTCGCGCTGTTCGGGGTCCTTGTACATTGAAAGCACGCTCAGGATAAGGTCCTTGTCCTGGATGTTGCTTGCAGCCACAAGCTTCTGGAAACCTTCCCAGTCCTCAGCCGTGAACTGTGCGGTAAGGTTGCCGAATTCAGTAATCTTGTCCTTCTTAAGCTGGTCCTTCAGATATTTTTGTGTATTCTTCTCACGGTTCTCGGCAAGACGTTCGTTGAAATCAAGCGCACCGTCAGGCGAAGCGTAAGACTGGATGTTGATTTCCTCTATCTGGCGGTTGCCTGCTTTATTAGCCTCAATAAGCTCGTTCTGCAGTGAAATGATCTGCTCCGACTTGAGCTGGTCGGGGCGGATATTGGCCTGGTTGATGAGGAAGCGGATGTCGGCGGCGTACTTCTCGTTGATTACACGCTGGAACTTGTCAGGTGTGACAGCCGGGGTCACAGTGCCTGCATTGGCAAGGGTTGCTGTTGCGATAACGCCGTCAGCGACCTTTACACGGGGAAGGACATATTCCTTGTTGCCCTGCTTCACAGCGAAGTCAAGATAGAGTTCGCTTTTTGCCATCTCCGGCTTGTAGGCGTACATTACGGGGAATGAAACAGTACCTCCGAGCTCATAGTTGATGACAGGATTGTTGCCGCGGACCTTCTCGCCCTGATATGTATAGGGCTGCGAAGCCACCTCCTGATCACCGTATACCAGATAGGGAGTGACTGTCACTTCTGCATTCTTCTCAAAGAATTTCGCGGGTACATTGGCCGTAACCGTGGCGGGTACGCGTTCGCCTACCACTTCCAGAGGATTAGGGTTTACTTTGAAGTTGTCGGCTACGAACTGGCCGAGCTTCTTTCCACACGAAGTCAACGCCAGGGCTGCGCCCAGAGCGATGGTGTAAGTGAGTTTACGATTCATAATTAATGCGTGAATGGTATATTTATAGTTGAAAAATGACATTTCCCGCCCATGGGCGCACACACCCGGATACGCTTGCGCGCTACACATGGGATATTTTCTGCAAACTTACTGAAAATTCTCGGTTTGTGACGTTTTTTGACAAAAAAAATGCAATTTGATCCCACATTATTTAATAACGCTCGTACTTTAACAATTATATTCGCTAACTTTGCCGAAATTTTTCTGTAATATTAGTATTAACCCAAAACAAAAAAAATCCGCACCACCGACAATGAGAAGATGGCGTGTTGACGACAGCGCTGAACTGTACAACATCAACGGATGGGGAATGAAATATTTTTCCATCAACGAACACGGACATGTGGCCGTGACCCCGCGTGAAGGGCATGCATCAGTAGACCTTAAGGAGATAATGGACCAGCTCCTGGTCAAGGACATAACAGCCCCTGTGCTCCTGCGTTTCCCCGATATACTCGACAACCGTATCGAGAAGATAACAGGCTGCTTCAGACAGGCGGCAAACGAATACGACTACAAGGGGCAGAGCTATACAATCTACCCTATAAAGGTCAACCAGATGCGACCCGTAGTGGAGGAGATCGTAAGCTACGGCAAACGGTTCGACATAGGGCTGGAAGCCGGCTCAAAGCCCGAACTGCATGCGGTACTGGCCACCAACATAGCCGAGAACGCACTCATAATATGCAACGGATACAAGGACCAAAAATACATTGAACTTGCCCTGCTTGCCCAAAAAATGGGCAGGCGGATATATATAGTGGTCGAGAAGCTGAACGAACTGCGGCTGATAGCCGACATCGCCAAGCGACTGAAAATAAGCCCGAACATAGGCATACGTATAAAACTATCTTCTTCCGGATCAGGAAAATGGGAAGAATCGGGCGGCGACCAGTCAAAATTCGGGCTCAACTCATCGGAACTGCTCGAAGCCATCGATTTTATAGAAAAGAAGGATCTCAAGGACTGCCTCAAGCTCATACACTTCCACATAGGAAGCCAGGTGACGAAGATAAGGCGCATAAAGAACGCCCTGCGCGAGGCCATGCAGTTCTACGTACAACTGTCAAAGATGGGATTCGGGGTAGAATTCGTAGATATCGGCGGCGGCCTCGGGGTCGACTACGACGGCACACGCTCATCGTCAAGCGAAAGCTCCATGAACTACTCCATACAGGAGTACGCCAACGATGCCGTATCGGCACTGGTGGACGCATGCACAAAAAACGACCTGCCCCAGCCCAACATAATAAACGAAAGCGGACGCTCGCTGACCGCACACCACACCATACTTGTGTTCGAGGTGCTGGAGACCACCTCTCTACCCATATGGAAAGACAACGAGGAAGTCCCCGAAGACGGCCACGAACTGGCACGCGAGCTGTACGACATATGGGACCGCCTCGACCAGCCGCGGCTGATGGAAAGCTGGCACGACGCCCTGCAGATAAGGGAAGAGGCCCTTGACCTGTTCAGCCTGGGGCTGCTTGACCTCCGCACACGCGCCCAGATAGAGAAACTGTTCTGGTCGATAGCACGAGAGGTCGGGGACATGGCTTCTTCCATGAAACACGCCCCTGAGGAACTGAGGAAAATCACCAAGATGATACCTGACAAATACTTCTGCAACTTCTCCCTGTTCCAGTCGCTGCCAGACACCTGGGCAATCGATCAGATATTCCCCATCATGCC
>VSPW01000077.1 GCA_009775535.1 Muribaculaceae bacterium | reverse complement strand
CGCGCTACGTAGATTTCTGCCTGTCGTGTGCGCTCGTAGATGTGTATACGATCATACTCCCTACACACCGTCTTCTGGACGCCGCCAATGAACGTGCAAAGGGTGCGTCCAAAATAGGCACTACGGGAAAAGGAATCGGCCCCACCTATACAGACAAGATTTCCCGGAACGGCCTGCGGCTGGGAGACATATTCCACGGATTCAATGCCAAATACGAAGCTGCCCGCAACCGCCACCTGTCACAGTTGGCAATGATGGGGGAAAAACCGGAAGGGCTTGAAGAACTTGAAGGAAAATGGCTTTCAGCTATCGACTACCTGCGCTCTTACGACATTATAGACAGTGAATACTTCATAAACGGATGCCTGTCAGAAGGCAAGTCGGTACTATGCGAAGGCGCACAAGGCACAATGCTCGATGTGGATTTCGGCTCTTACCCATTCGTGACATCATCCAACACCATCACCGCTGGCGCATGCTCCGGACTAGGCCTTGCGCCACGTAACATAGGCGAGGTATACGGCATATTCAAGGCATATTGTACACGCGTGGGCAGCGGCCCGTTCCCAACAGAGCTTTTTGACGAAACAGGAAACACAATCCGCGAAATCGGCCACGAATATGGAGCTGTCACCGGACGCGAACGCCGTTGCGGATGGATAGACCTCGTAGCCCTCAAGTATGCCATAATGGTTGATGGCGTGACAAAACTGATAATGATGAAGAGCGATGTCCTTGACGGATTTGATGAAATCAAGGCGTGTGTCGCATACAGAATCAACGGAGAAGAGACAGATATCATGCCTTTCGACCTTGACGACGCTAAGATTGAACCTGTATACGTCACCATGCCCGGATGGAAAACCGACATGACAAAATTCCGCTCGGAAGAACAGTTCCCCAAGGCCTTCACTGATTATATTAAATTCCTGGAAAAAGAATTGGCAACCCCTATTGCCATCATCTCAATCGGCCCGGACCGCGAACAGACGATTGTCCGGAACATCTGATT
The DNA here is from genome assembly GCA_009775535.1 of Muribaculaceae bacterium. GTDB lineage: Bacteria > Bacteroidota > Bacteroidia > Bacteroidales > Muribaculaceae > CAG-873. Next base: position 7,629 of record VSPW01000077.1, on the reverse strand, counting down.
CTGCAGATACAGCCAATCCCAGTTAACCTAAAATACAAAAGACCATGGCAAAAGTCAAACCATTCAAAGGCGTAAGGCCTCCACGGGAACTCGTTGAAAACGTGGCGTCACGCCCATATGATGTGCTTAACTCCGATGAAGCACGCGCTGAGGCAGAGGGTAACCCTAAGTCACTGTACCATATAATAAAACCGGAAATAGATTTTGAGCCCGGCACAGATGAGCACGACCCACGGGTCTACGACCGTGCCGTAGAAAACTTCAATGCTTTCCAGAAAAACGGATGGCTGGTGCAGGATGATAAGGAGCATTACTATATCTACGCACAGACAATGGATGGACGTACCCAATACGGTATAGTAATAGCGGCAAACGTCGATGACTACATGCAGGGACGCATAAAGAAACACGAACTGACCCGCCGTGACAAAGAAGAGGACCGGATGAAGCATGTCCGTGTCAACAATGCAAACATCGAACCGGTATTCTTCGCATTTCCTGAAAACCCAGTATTGGAAGGAATCATTTCCCGCATATCCGAATCGGAACCAGAATATAATTTCACTGCAGATGACGGTTTCGGACATCATTTTTGGGTAATTGACGAAGAGGACACAATAGCTACCATCACTGAGGAATTTGCAAAAATACCTAGCCTTTACATTGCAGACGGGCATCACCGTACGGCAGCAGCGGCTCTTGTAGGTAACGAAAAAGCTAAATCAAACCCATCTCACCGCGGCGATGAGGAATATAATTATTTCCTGGCAGTGGCTTTCCCCGCATCACACCTGAAGATCATTGACTACAACCGTGTGGTACGCGACCTGAACGGACTCTCCCCTGAAGAATTCATAAAAGCAATTGAGAAAAACTTTACAGTGGAATGCATTGGCGAGAATGTATATGCCCCAGCCAGGCTACACAACTTTTCGCTATACCTGGACGGCAAATGGTACTCACTGACCGCCAAAGATGGCACATACAACGATTCCGACCCTATCGGAATGCTTGATGTGACTGTATCTTCCGACCTCATCCTTCGTGATATATTGGGCATCACGGACTTGCGTTCAGACAAAAGGATCGATTTTGTCGGCGGTATCCGCGGACTCGGAGAACTGAAACGTCGTGTCGACTCTGGTGAAATGGCAATGGCCCTAGCCTTATACCCTGTCACCATGCAGCAATTGATGAATATTGCCGACACCGGCAACATCATGCCGCCTAAGACCACCTGGTTTGAGCCGAAGTTACGCTCCGGACTTATAATCCATAAACTGGACTAAAACTAATTAACCATAAAAACAAAAGGATTCCGCATCTTATAGTATAGATGTAGAATCCTTTTGTTTTTACCATATCTATATAGATCATATTCCCTTGTCAACCTTCTTCATATCCGGCAAGAATGCCGCAACTATACCCAACAACGGAAGCAATGTACTTACCTGGAATATGAATTCAATACTTGTCTTGTCAGCAAGCCATCCGAAGAAAGCAGCCCCTACCCCTCCGAGGCCAAATGACAGCCCAAAAAACAGACCAGCTATCGTGCCTACATGACCTGGCTTGAGCTCAGTGGCAAACACAAGGATTGCCGAAAATGCTGAAGATATCACCAACCCTATTACTACAGAAAGTATGATTGTGGCCCATAGCCCTACATACGGCAACATCAATGCAAAAGGAGCAGCCCCAAGTATAGAGCACCATATAACATATTTACGGCCTATCCTGTCTCCGATAGCACCGCCTGCAATTATCCCTATCGCCGAGGCCGCAAGAAACGCAAAGAGGCAAAGTTGCGAGTCTTGTATGGTCATACCGAATTTATCAATAAGGAAGAAGGTAAAATAGCTGGTCATACATGCCATATAAAACTGCTTTGAAAACGTAAGCACCACAAGCACAACCATAGCCCATTTGATCTGGCGGTCAGAAAGGTCAAGCACACTGGATACAATTCCCGATGTACGTCCTCCTGTAGACAACAATATACCTTTATACCATCGGCCAACCTTTGCCACAACACAAGCCCCGACCACAGCAGCTATTGCAAACCATGTGATAGCAGACTGTCCATACGGCAACACAATGACCGCAGCCAAAAGTGGCCCGACAGCAGATCCGCCATTCCCTCCTACCTGAAATATCGACTGCGCCAGCCCTTTCTTCTTGCCGGCAGCAAGCTGTGCGACCCGCGATGCCTCTGGATGGAATATAGATGACCCTATGCCGATAACTCCTACAGAAAGTATTATAAGCCCAAACGACCTGGAAAATGCCAGCATCACCAGTCCTGCCAAAGTGAAACACATACCGACAGTCAATGCATACGGACTCGGATGCCTGTCGGCATAACGCCCTACAAATGGTTGCAGAATAGAAGACGTCATCTGAAACACAAAGGTTATCACCCCAATCTGCGCAAAGGTCAAAGAAAAATCCTCTTTGACTATAGGATAAATAGCAGGCACTACTGACTGTATCGCATCATTCAACAGATGCGCCAAACTGATGGCAAACAACACCGTATATGCCGTGCCTCTTATAGCGTCTTGTTTCATAAGCCCAAAAGATTGTCCGTGCGTCTATCGACCATGCCGACTGCACATAATAAAATCATAAAAAAGAAGTGCAACCTTTTCATGGGCTGCACTTCAATAATTGCTTCTTGTAGCGGGATCGAGAATTGAACTCGAGACCTCCGGGTTATGAATCCGACGCTCTAACCAACTGAGCTATCCCGCCATTTCCTTTTTGCGAGTGCAAAGTTATATAAATATAACGATACATCAAAATTATTTGACAATTATTTTTTATAAAATATCATTAGACCCTTATTTGACACATTTTAAAACACAGCTGAAATATGTCTAAAATAAAAATGTTAAATTTGTGAATCAAATTACATAGTTCATATGAGAATCGCTATAGTAGGAACAGGATATGTAGGGCTGGTATCGGGCGCATGTTTTGCAGAAGTAGGTGTTGAGGTTGCATGCGTGGATATCGACCGAGCTAAAATCGATGCACTCCGTAATGGTATAATCCCTATTTACGAACCTGGGCTGGATGACCTGGTCAAACGCAATGTAGAAGCCGGGCGGCTAACGTTCACCACCGATCTTGAAAGCTGCATAAACGATGTCGAAATGGTGTTTTGTGCAGTGGGCACTCCTGCTGATGAAGACGGCTCTGCCGACCTCTCATATGTATGCGAAGTGGCACGCACTTTTGGACGGAACATCAACCACTATAATATCCTTGTTACAAAAAGCACTGTTCCGGTAGGAACATTCCGCATAATAAGGCAAGTGATTGACGAAGAACTTTCCCTAAGAGGCGAAGACATCCCCTACGAGGTTGCTTCAAATCCCGAATTTCTAAAGGAAGGTGCAGCTATAAAGGACTTCATGTCGCCCGACCGCGTTGTCATAGGCGTAGAAAGCGACCGTTCCCGCAAACTGATGGAACGGCTTTACCGCCCGTTCCTTCTAAATAATTTCAGGGTCATATTTATGGACATAGCATCCGCCGAAATGACCAAATATGCCGCAAATGCCATGCTGGCCACCCGTATATCTTTCATCAATGACATTGCCAACCTTTGTGAACTTGTAGGCGCAAATGTCAATAATGTGAGAAAAGGTATAGGTGCTGACGCCCGGATTGGAAGCAAGTTCCTGTATCCAGGATGCGGCTATGGCGGCTCATGCTTTCCAAAGGATGTCAAAGCCCTTATATCCACAGCCAGGCAAAATGGATACCGGCTACGCGTGATTGAAGCGGTTGAAGAGGTCAACCGCATACAGAAATCCGTTGTATATACCAAATTGCGTGATGCATTCGGAGGTGACCTTCGTGGCAAGCATATAGCAATATGGGGACTGTCGTTCAAGCCGGAAACTGATGATATGCGCGAGGCTACATCACTGGTAGTAATACAGCACCTGCTTGCAAACGGCGCAAAAGTGACAGTATATGATCCTGTTGCAATGGACGAATGCCGCAGACGCCTAGGTGACAGCGTAGATTATGCCCGTGACATGTACGAGGCTGTAATCGATGCTGATGCCATTGCCCTTCTTACTGAATGGAAACAGTTCAGACTACCGTCATGGAGGATCATTCGCCGGGCAATGAATACACCGGCAATAATCGTTGACGGCAGGAACATATATGACCCGTCCGAACTGGAAGAAGAAGGCTTCGAGTATCACTGCATCGGACGCAAATAAATAACGTGGTTACCATCTGTCATACATTATCCGCATGATATTGATAGCTTTCGATCTTGACGATACCCTATTTGATGAAGTTGAATTCCTATATTCTGCATACCGTCAGATCGCATCCGTACTATCCACATACAATGAAACCGACAGTGAACAGATGTACAGGATAATGGTACAGGATGGTTTTGACGCTCTGATATCGCATATAGGGCTATCCATATGCCAAGCACATGGAATAACTATCGGCTGGCTTGTGGAAACCTACCGTAGGCATACGCCGGAATCTCTATCTTTCCGTGAAGGCATGGAAGAAACACTCCAATGGCTTTCAGCGGACAAAGACATCTCCATCGGAATTATAACAGATGGCCGGGTCGGTACACAGACCGCTAAAATCAATGCATTGGGCCTTAATCGGTTTGTAAAACCTGGCAATACAATAATATCACAGGCAATAGGTGCAGACAAAACTACACCTATACCATTTACTACCATGATGTCGGCAGTGCCACAAGCCTCTCATTATATATATATAGGGGATAATATGGGAAAGGACTTCGTATACCCTAAAAAACTTGGATGGACAACTATATGCATGGCCGGAAACGGCAGGAATATCCATCCACAGACAGAACATCCCGACAGTCTGCATGACCCTCATTACGTAGCCGCTGATGCCCAAAGGCTACGTTGCATACTATCTGAATTAATCAATAAACAAAATAAGCAATAAGGCATAATGGATAAAAAAAACATAGCCCTGATTACCGGGATAACCGGACAAGACGGTTCTTTCCTGGCTGAATTCCTTCTTGAAAAAGGATATGAAGTGCATGGTATCATCCGGCGCAGCAGTTCGTTCAACACTGGGCGAATAGAGCATCTGTACCTTGACGAATGGGTAAGGGACATGAAACAAAAGCGCCTTATAGACCTACACTACGGTGACATGACCGATTCATCGTCACTTATAAGAATAATACAAGAAGTAAAACCGACAGAAATATATAACCTCGCAGCACAGAGTCACGTTAAGGTCTCATTCGATGTCCCTGAATATACAGCAGATACAGATGCAATAGGCACACTAAGACTCCTAGATGCCGTACGTATCCTGAAAATGGAGAATGAATGCCGGATATATCAGGCTTCTACCTCCGAACTTTTCGGTAAAGTACAGGAAATACCCCAGAACGAAATGACTCCTTTTTATCCGCGCAGCCCATATGCCGTGGCCAAACTGTATTCCTTCTGGATAATGAAGAATTACCGTGAAAGCTATGGAATGTATGCTGTAAACGGCATCTTGTTCAACCATGAGAGCGAACGGCGCGGGGAAAATTTCGTTACAAGGAAAATCACGCTTGCAGCCGCAAGGATTGTATGCGGACTACAAGACAAACTGTATCTCGGCAATTTGGATGCTTTGCGAGACTGGGGATACGCCCGCGACTATGTGGAATGTATGTGGCTAATAATGCAGCAACCCGAGCCCGAAGACTATGTGATTGCCACAGGCGAATATCACAGTGTTCGTGAGTTCGCCACAGCCGCGTTTGCGCGGGTAGGCATATCTCTCAGATGGGAAGGAAAAGGAATTGACGAAAAAGGTATCGATACTGCAACAGGAAGGGTAATAGTTGAAGTTGACCCTCGTTTCTTCAGGCCATCTGAGGTGGAACAGCTATTGGGCGACCCTTCAAAAGCCAAAGAAAGACTAGGATGGAATCCACGCTCGACATCTTTTGAGGAACTTGTCAACATTATGGTCGATGCCGACATGGCATTAGTCAAGAACGGAAACAAACAGCCATTGCAATGAGAAAAGACTCCAAAATTTACATAGCAGGGCATCGCGGACTTGTCGGCAATGCTATATGGCGTAATCTGACACAAAAAGGATATACAAACCTTATAGGCCGCTCACACGCCCAACTAGACCTGCTCGACCCGGTGGCCGTCAGACAATTTTTTGACACCGAATGTCCTGAGTATGTAATTCTGGCCGCCGCCCATGTGGGTGGCATAATGGCCAATAGCAGATATCGCGCCGACTTCATATACCGCAACCTACAAATACAGCAGAATGTAATAGGCGAAAGTTTCCGCCATAACGTAAAAAAATTGCTTTTCTTGGGTAGCACATGCATATATCCGCGCGAAGCGCCGCAACCCATCAAAGAAGACTATCTGCTTACATCCCCTCTTGAATACACTAACGAACCTTATGCAATAGCCAAAATAGCAGGGCTAAAAATGTGTGAAAGCTTTAATCTCCAGTATGGTACGGACTATATTGCAGTAATGCCGACTAACCTATACGGACCTGGCGACAATTTCCACCTTGAAAACAGCCATGTGATGCCAGCAATGATCCGCAAGCTTCACATTGCAAATCTACTGCTTCAAGGAGATACTCATACATTACGTGCCGACCTTACAGCTCTGCCTATATGCGGACTAGATGCTGAAACTGCATCGGACAGCGAAATCATTAAGGCCTTGGCCCGTTTCGGAATACATAAGGACAGGCTGGAATTATGGGGCTCAGGTACACCTCTACGCGAGTTTTTATGGAGTGATGATATGGCAGATGCATCAGTACACATATTGGAAAACATCTCTTTCCGAGATCTCCATACTGGAGAATCTGAAATACGCAACTGCCACATAAATATTGGTACAGGAAAAGAGACCACAATAGCCGGACTTGCTGGTCTGATCGCACAAACTGTTGGATATAAAGGCGAAATCAAATGGGACACGTCAAAACCAGACGGCACAATGCGCAAATTATGTGATGTAAGCAAACTGCATGCACTTGGATGGCACCACTCTGTCGAAATAGAAGATGGTGTAAAAAAACTGTATGACTGGTATCTCAAATCAGACACCAACGGTAAACGCAACTCCTGAAATAATCCATTTTTCAACTGTCTAATATACTAATATCTTTATTCTAAAAAATATGCACAAAATACTTTAAGGCTCAAAAAAGCAAATCAAACAATAAAGGCTGTAGAAAAATTTTTGGAGAACCACAGAAATAAATTAGCCAAATACCTTCGGAACAATGAAGGTATTTGGCTATCTGACCACTAACTAAAAATTTTGCCATAGCCCACAACTGCCCTGTTACCGTGCTATGGCGTTGTGGGCATTATGCAAAGGTTAGGAACTGACTGTTTATGCGATTTTCATCCAACAGATACTCAGTGGATTATTTATTGCCAAGAGTGAATCTTAATCCGAGATTACTACTGGTGCGATAAAAATCGCGTTAGTTTAGAAATTATCAAATAAAGAGAGTTTTTGACATTTTGGTCTGAATTGGTTGATGAGTCTTGCTTGGTTATAAGCTGTCGCAATTCGATACGTTCCAACGCAG
>VSPW01000076.1 GCA_009775535.1 Muribaculaceae bacterium | reverse complement strand
TCCATGTGCCGTTGATGTTGAAGTACCAGTTTTTGGGGCCTGCCAGTCGATTCCCAGGTTGCCGACTACTTGAGGTGTTGAGCCGGCGTAGAAATTGCGTGGTATACGGTCTGGGTTGTGTCGGCCTTCATGCCGTTTTCATATGAACGGGTGCCCTGTGGGTTGTTTTTGTACTGGTAGCGTGAATATGTTCCTGCGAATGTGGCGGTGACAGATGGGGTTATCTTGTAGGCAAGGCCTATTTCCACGCCCTTGTTCACTTTGTGCACCCCGGCTAGTACATAGTTCATGAATGAAGAGTAGCGGTCGTCGTAGAATGCGGTACGTTCGATCACATCGCTCATTGATGTATAGAATCCTGTGATCGCACCACGGAACTTGCGGTAGCTGAAAGCATAGGAGATGTCTCCGGAGAAGATGCGTTCGTTTGTAGGATTGTCTACAGAAGTGTCTTTTACGCGGGGTGAGATGTATACCGATTCCACCAGTGGGGCACGTGTACCCATCTGCACGTGTGCGCTCAGGAAGTTGCGTCCGTTTATTTTGTATGTCGCACCGGCCTTGAACATGGCGTTGTCGAAACGGTGTATCTGGCCTTTGCCGAGCGAGTTGTTTGGTGCACGGCCGTTGCGCCATTTTCCGTCGCGCTGGAACATGGTGTAGCTCATTTCCAGTCCGTAGTTCACGTCCCATTGTGGGAGTGTGATGGTGTTCTGTAGCCAGCCGTTTACTTTCAGTACGTCTATGTCATAATTGTAGCCGAATTTGTCGCCTTTGGTTACGTGGCGGTTGGGGTTGTCCAGGTTGTTCTGGAGCATGTCAGGTGCGATTGATATTTCGCGGTCGCTGAACGGGTCGATGTCGATCCAGAATTCGCCGCCGAGGAGGTCGCGTATGGTCTTGTAGTAAGTACCGCGGGTGTAGTTTACCCCCACGCCGCCCTGCAGGGCCATGTATGATGTCAGCTGGTGGTTGACATAAGAGCTGAACATTGCGTTGAACTGGTTGCTGTGGCGGTTTTCAAGTATGTAGCTTGAGCCCTTTTTCTTGTCGTCCGGCAAAGTTTGGTTCTGTACGTTGTTCAGATAGTTTATCTGGTATAGGTTGTCCCAGTTGATCTGGCGGATTGTGCCGTCTTTCCACAATTGTGTATACAGGTCATATTGTTCAGGGCTGTCCTTGTAGTATGACGGCAGGTAGCGGTAGTACGTAGGGTTGGGGTCAAGGGCCTTGTACCAGTTGAGGGCAGATGTTGAGTAGTTGACCCAGCGGGCGGCAACAGCAGTGTTGACGGTTGTCTTATCTCCTTTGTGCAGCCAGTTCAGGATGAATGTCGGGTCGAATGTCTCAATGATGCGCGACGCACGTTTTTTCCCGTCTTGCCATCCCCAGTTGGGGTTATAGAGGTTTGAGCCAGCCAGGTCATATGCCTCCTGGTATGTAGCCGATGAGTTGGCACGTTGTGTCGGTCCTCCGAATGCGGTGAGTGTCAATGAATTGTTCTTATTAAAGACTTTTTCTACAGATAGGAACAGGCCTGCGGAGTTGTAGAACGTTCCCGGTACAATGCCTTCCTTGCTGTAACGTCCGATTGCTGATACGGTGAACGCCCATCCGTGCTTGTTGAGACCGGTGGAGTATGTAGCCATTGCGCGCAGCATGTAGTTGCTGTTGGTATAGGCTACGCTTCCGTTGAATCCGGGTGCATATCCCGAAGTGACGGTATTGTAGTTTATGCTTCCGCCAAGGCCGCCGAATCCGTAGTTTGATGCGCCCAGGCCTATGGTTGTGGTCTTGTTGCGGAATGCCCTTGATGTCATTCCGAGGAGTGTTGAGAAGTTGAAACGTCCACGGATGGCATCGTTGAACTGTATGCCGTTGATGTACACATTCTGGTACTGGCTGTCAAGGCCGCGGTAACGGAAGTACATCGGGCCGAAATTATATGATGCAGTGTTGTAGAAAATGTCATCTGATGCTCCTGACAGCGCGGCGATCGACTGGCTTGCGCCTTCATCGTCCTCAATCGACTCCATATCAAACAGTAATGACTCTTCTTCCGAGTTTATTGCCATTGTGTGGCTGTCGGGGGAGAGCCGGATTGTGCCCAGGTCGGCAGTGCCGTCTGCGAGGTCTACATCCACCAGCATTGCCTCATAGCCTGGTACCATAACCAGGATTCCGTCAGAGCCGGTATTTGATGCTGTGATGAAGAATTCTCCGGAGCCGCCGGATACTACTTGCACTCCCTGGTCGCGGAGCATGACTGTGGCGCCTTTTACCGGAGCACCGGTTGTGGCATCGACTACTGTGCCGCGTACTTTTGGAGTGCCCGCAAGTGCGGGGATCGATGCGGCGAGCAGCAGCAACAGAAACAGTTTTTGTCTCATACGATAGTTTAAATGATTATTGTTTGGTTATTGTGGATAATTCTTGAAGATTGTCCGATGTTTCAGTTTTCTGGATATAATTTCACAAAGTTTCAGTATTTGCCCCTTATTTCCTCACGGAGGCGTCAGCTAAAGTTAATAGCTTGTAAAAGTAGTAATAATTTTTGAATATACGTTGCTGTAATGGTGATATTTTGACAATTTCGTGGTCTATATATCGTTTCCGGTGGTTTTACGGTAATTTTTATGCTTCCGCCTGTATTTCTGCTAATGATATCATTTCCCCGTCGGCCAGTGTTGTGGTGTGGCATATGTATTTCCGCCCGTATGCGTCAGTTGCCAGTGTCCTGCCGTCATCGCCTTCCGATAGGCTTATCCCTTCGGCCAATGCCAGGCCAGGACTGTGGGCGGCCTTGTATACTGCCTCTTTGATGGTCCATGCCTTCAGCCGCATCTGTTGCGATGCGGTATAATGGTCCATTTCTATTTTTGATATGTATTTTTCTGAGACCCGTTCAAGTTGTTCACGCCATTCCTCAATGTCTGCACCTATCGGCGATGTGCTTCCTATGGCGAGCAGTGCGTATTTCCTGGAGTGGGATATCGATATGTTCGCATTGCATCCGGCTATGTACGGAACGCCGTCAGGGTCATGGGCCAATTGTGCATCAGGACCGAATGCATGGTCGATCAGAGTCCTTACTGCTGCGGTTTCCCTTTTACGGCGGGTCTCGTGCGTGATGGGTATGCGTGTGATGTATATGTCGGCTTCACCTAGCTGCAGGTTTGTTATTTCCATTGTGGCTTATTGTTGATAGGCTGTGTTCTATGTCTTGCCGCAGTGCGTCGGTAATTGGTGATACGGAGTCTGCGTCAGCTTGCCTGTTGGCCATTTCTACAACCCCTGACACTACCCATCGGCTGCCGTCAGACACCAGGAACTGTATTGGAAGTGCCTCTCCTGGCATGCTGTATATTATCTGTCCGGAAAATCCGTCTTTGCTCTCTATGTATGCCGTTGATGTGTGTCCGTTTCCGGTGTTCAGGCTTATGCGTTCAAGGCGGTTGTTGATTATCTTTTGTATGTTGCCATCTGTCACCGGAGTTAGGGTGATATACACATTTGAATTGTACTTGGGGTATCCTACTGTAAGCCAAGCTCCCTGTTCCTTGGCTTCGACGTGTGTCAAGGCATGGGAATTTACCTCAAAATGTAGGGGCAGGCTGTCGGCGGCTATATATTCTTGCGGCAGCAGCGCTATGCGGGGGTATGCGTGGCGTTTTGGGGTAGGGGTGTATTCCTGTCCTCCATTGCATGCCGGCAGGAACAGCGCAGCCATTATGGCAGTCATGGCCGCATGCTTAATCATGGCTTTGGGCGTCAGTGCATGGCGTAGGCATTACCTTTACACGCACGCTGGTGATGCGGTGTTCCGATATGTCGAGTATGAGAAACCGGCAACGGCCGTATACCATAGGCTCTTTGTCCTTTGGGAAATCGCCCTTTATGGCAAGCAGCATCCCTGCCAGGGTCTCGGCTTCCTCTGCCATATCTGCAAATTCCTCTTCGTCAAGGCCGGTTATGCGGAAAAAGTCGTTTAACAACGTCTTGCCTTCAAATATATAGGTGTCGTTCTGAAGGCGTTTATAGGTCACCTCCTCCTCGTCGTATTCATCATTGATGTCCCCCACAATTTCTTCGAGGACATCTTCCAGAGTCACCACACCCTGTGTGCCGCCGTACTCATCGACCACGATTGCCATATGTATCCTGCGTTTCCGGAAATCCTCCAGCAGGTCGTCAATCATCCGTGATTCAGGCACATAATATGCCTCACGTATCAGAGACTGCCATTTGAATCCTTCCGGGAGCTCCACGCCGATATATGGCAGCAGGTCACGGCTGTACAGTACGCCCTTTATGCAGTCTTGCGTGTTTTCATAGACAGGCAGGCGTGCATATCCGTTCGACACCACTATGTCAAGCACCCTTTCAAAAGGCTCGTTTATGTCGATGTCGGTCATGTCGACGCGCGGGGTCATAATCTGCGATGCCGTTGTGTCTCCGAACTTCAGGATGCCCTCAAGCATCTCCTTGTCGTCATTTGTGCGCACATCCGTTATCTCAAGTGCCTGCGATAGGTCATCGGCTGAAATCTGGGGAGCTCTTTTCGTCACAATCTTGTTGACGATTGTCGAGCTTTTAACCAGCATCCCCGACAGAGGCTTGCATATGGCTACAGCCGCCTTTATTCCGCTTACAGCCATCTTGGCCCAGCCAAGTGGGTTGTTGTTTGCATAAAGTTTTGGTAGTATTTCCCCGAAAAGCAATATCAGGAATGTCAGGATTACTGTCTGGAGTATGAAGCTCAGATATTCCGGCATGTTCTCAAACACAGGCCCGAGGGCAAAGTTGAGAAGCACTACTATCGTCACGTTTACCAGGTTGTTGGCTATAAGTATGGTGGCCAGTAGTCGTTCCGGATACGACAGCAGTTTTTTGATAGCAGGGCCTTTGGGGCTTTCCTGCAGGTCATCGATCTGTTGTTGGGTCAGGGAGAAATATGCTATTTCGCTGCCTGATACGAATCCTGAGATGATCAGGAACAATAGCGCTATGAATACGGCCAGCATCTGGTCCGGGGTGAATGACGCCAATGATGCGGCATCGTGTGCGAGTGGTATTAATGCCTCTATGGCTGGCAAGGGGTCTGTGTCCAAGTCGATTTAGATTAGTTTGACATCTTTTGTATTGGAATTGCAAATTTACATACTTTTCCATGATTTCCGTCTACGATTGGGTGGAATTATTGCCCCAGATGTTGAAATGAGGATAAAAAGGCCACATTCCTGCATCTGGAATGTGGCCTTCTGTATCAACCGCTAAAGTTCAAGCGGGGTATATGGCAGGTCGAAAGCCTCGGCTACGGCCTTGAACGTTATCTTGCCGTCGACAATGTTGACTCCGTCTGCTAGGCCTGGATCGTTTTTGCAGGCTTCGCGCCAGCCTTTGTCGGCCAGGCGGATTGCATAGGGTAGGGTGGCGTTTGTAAGGGCCAGTGTAGAGGTGTATGGTACTGCCCCTGGTATGTTGGCTACGGCATAATGGAGTATGCCGTCAACTTCATACACCGGATTGCTGTGTGTGGTGGGGTGTGATGTCTCGAAGCATCCGCCCTGGTCGATGGCTACGTCTACCAGCACTGTCCCGGGTTTCATCAGCCCTAGCATGCTCCGGCTCACCAGGTGGGGGGCTTTTGCACCGGGTATGAGCACTGAACCGACCACCAGGTCTACGTCCGGCAGCTCTGTCTCAATATTGTGGGTTGAAGAGAACAGTGTTTTGACATTTTTCGGCATTACCTGGGCCAGATGGCGGAGTACGGGCAGGGAAATGTCGGTTATTGTCACGTCTGCACCGAGGCCGGCGGCCATAAGTGCGGCGTTGCTTCCCACAACACCTCCTCCGAGAACCAGCACATTGGCTGGCTTCACGCCCGGGACGCCACCCAGGAGTATGCCCTTGCCGCCCTGCGGGCGCTCCAAGAAGCGTGCCCCTTCCTGGATTGACATGCGTCCTGCCACCTCGCTCATGGGTATCAGCAACGGCAGGTGTCCCTGGCGGTCGCGGACAGTCTCATAGGCAATGCAAGTTGCGCCTGACGCCATCATCGCATCAGTCAAGGCGCGCTCGCATGCAAAGTGGAAATAGGTGAACACAAGCTGCCCTTTCTTCACCAAAGGATATTCCTCCGCTATGGGTTCCTTGACTTTGATTATCATTTCCGCAATGGCATACACCTCGGCGATTGTCGCCAGCATTTTTGCGCCTGCCGCCATATAGTCGCTGTCGCTGAAGCCGCTGCCGTTTCCCGCAGTCTCTTGTACATACACTGTATGACCGTGCTTTATTAGTTCCTTAACTCCCGCTGGCGTAACGGCCACGCGGTTCTCATTGTTCTTGATTTCTTTCGGCACTCCGATAATCATAGTTTTCGGGATTTAGGTTGTTGATATTTGGAGTTTTCTCACGCTACCGGACTTTTTTTGTCTGGTGTCGTTTTATTTTACGTTGCAGTTATCGTTTTTGTTTGGCGCGGCAGTAAGCATTTTTATTGTGCCGTCACCTATTTTTGTCCCGTTTATGCGGTTTATGAATTCGTATTTCAGTAGCTCCAGCAGTTCAGGTTCGCTGTCGGCGAGGTTGTGTTGCTGGCTAGGGTCGTTTTTCACGTTGAAAAGCCCGTATTCGCCCATGTTCCCCAACTCATTCCCTGTTTCATTGCATCTTCGGCCCTGATATGGAGGTATCATCACCCAGTCTCCTTGGCGGTATGCTAGGCGTCCCTGTGCTTCCAGCACTATGTTCTCGCGTGCCGATGGACCATTGCCCATAAGTGCGTCCATATTGTCCAGGCCGTCAAGCCCTTCCGGATACATGCCGCCGGAAAGGCGTGCCAGGGAGGGTGTCAGGTCAAGCTGGCAAACAAGCTCGTCGCTTTTCTTTGGCTGGATTTTGCCATGCCAATACACGAATAACGGTATGTGTGTTCCGCCGTCAAACAGGCTGTACTTGCCTCCGCGCAGCCCTCCGGATGGGCTGTGACCGTGGGCCGGTGCAAGTGAATCGGCATAGTCAATATAGCCGTCCTGTAGCACAGGGCCGTTGTCGCTTGAGAATATCACGATTGTATTGTCAAGTATCCCTTCCTTTTTAAGGTGCGACATCAGTTCCCCTACACACCAGTCGGCCTCGACTATCGCGTCACCGCGTGGCCCTAGGGGAGTTGCGCCGGCGAAACGTTCGTGTGGCGCACGTGGCACATGCGGCTGGTGGAGTCCGTAGTATAGGAAAAATGCCGAGTCGCGGTGTGCTGTTATAAATTTTTTAACCTTGTCCACAAGGTAGTCGGCCATGTCTTCATCGCGCCAGCAGGCATCCTTACCGCCCTTCATGAAACCTATGCGGGGTATCCCGTTGACAATTGAATTATTGTGTCCGTGTGCCCACATCATTTTCAGCATTTCAGGATGGCTAAGTGCGGTCGGTTCTCCCTCGAAGTTCCGTTCATAGTCAACCTCTATCGGGTCGTTCGGGTCAAGTCCCACGACATCCCCGTTCTCCACATATACAGTTGGCACTCTGTCATTGGTGGCTGCTATTATGCATGAATAGTCAAACCCCGTTTCACGGGCACCTGGCTTCACTGTCTTGTTCCAGTCTATATTTCCGCGGCCCATTCCCAGATGCCATTTGCCTACAGCGCCTGTGGCATACCCCGCCTGTTGCATCATCTTTGGCAACGTGAATTCGTTGTCACGGAATATCAACGGGGCATCGCCCGGCAATATCTTCGCATCCTCATTCCGCCATGGATACATTCCTGTCATAAGCGCATATCGGCTTGGGGTCGATGTTGCCGAGCAGGCATATGCGTTGGTAAAGCATACCCCGCCGTGGGCCAGCGAATCGATATTAGGGGTGTGTATGCTTTTTGAGCCGTAGGCGCTTACATCTCCGAATCCAAGATCATCGGCAAGTACCACTATCACATTGGGCTTATCATGCGTTTGCGCCATGGCTGCGGGCAGAGAGAGCGCAGAGGCGGCTAGCGTGAGATGATGTCTTATATTCATTAGAGAATGCTTTATGGTAAAATGGGCATTTAGTCACGGCTAATTTATATATAATTTTCCTCACCGCCAAAAAAACGATACAAAACCTTGCAAACCGATTGGCATCCTATACATCAACAGTCCTTCTATTTATCCACTGACTGCCAAAATGTCGTAAAATTCCTCATTTTGGCAGTTTGGCAAAGTTTTTGTAACTTTGTATATTGAAACCTTGTAAATTAAGTAATGAATATGTCTATAGATAGCATAATTTCCCAGGCCGTTTCGCGTGCCGTAAAGGAACTTTACGGCGTTGACACTGCGCCTGAGGACATCGTACCCCAGACCACAAAGAAGGAGTTTGAGGGCAACCTCACTATTGTCGTTTTCCCGTGGGTGAAGGCTGCACGCCAGTCTCCCGAGGCTGTCGGTACGGCTATAGGCGGGTGGCTTGTGGAAAACGAGCCAGCTGTGGCGCGTTTCAACGTGATAAAGGGCTTCCTTAACCTGGTCATTGAGCCGCGTTTCTGGAATCAGGTGCTTTCCCATATCGCCGGCACTGAAAATTATGGCATCGTCCCGGTCACTGATGAAAGTCCGTTGGTGATGGTCGAATATTCTTCCCCCAACACCAACAAGCCCCTCCACCTTGGCCATGTCCGTAACAACCTCCTTGGATACTCACACTCCCGCATCCGGCAGGCTCTGGCTCGTGTACACATCTCCGCG
>VSPW01000075.1 GCA_009775535.1 Muribaculaceae bacterium | reverse complement strand
CATACACACCAACCTTCGATGATGCCTTACGGTCAATATAGTTTTCACATGGGCCTCTACCATAATATTCCACACATTCCATAGCCTGTGGCATACGAAACCGCATGCCTAACCTAGGCAATTCCGGCGCATCCTTAGCAGCCGCAAAATGGACATCAGCCTTAACGACACCGGACGGATAAATACGGTAACATATATTATATATATTTCCGGATGGTAATAAATAGTCAATATCAATCTTCGCTGTATCGGCATCAACGCTTATGCTCGCATCCTTGACAGAGAAATCTTTAGATGCACGTTTCCATACGTCTTCCCTGAGCGGAGCGCCATTTCCATAATCATTATCTGTCGGCCCACGCCAGAAATTAGGCTGCAATCCAAAACCACCATTGATATACTGGCGGCCTTTTACCTTATATGAGGTAACAATGCCGGCATCCTTGTCAAATTCAAATTCAACATTCTTTGATGACACTGACATCTTTGTGCCATCTGTGCCAACTGAAAGTTTTGTTCCTTTAAGGGATGGCATCTCTTGTGGACGCATCGAAGAAAGCGCTATCTGCTCTTTTGCAATCTCATATCCGGCTGGTATTCCACGTCCATCATCAAACATGGTAGTAACAGAAAAGTTGATGAAGCATTCCTTATTTCCAAGTACTTCAGAAGAAGGCATCTTTATGGTCACGGTATCACATGCCTGCGGTGCGATATCCAATACCATATCCCCCGTTGAAAGCACCTTTTTACCATCAACTATACTATATGAGACCTTATAGCCCCCCAAATTGGTAAAATAGAACCTATTCATTACACTAAACTTTCCTTCTGCAATATCAACAGGTGTTATAAGCACATTCTGATGCACATATTTTACCTCATCCAAAGCTGGATGTGGATTGCGGTCTGGATTGACCAGGCCGTTTATAAGAAAATTACCATCACTAGGTACATCTTTACCGTAATCACCTCCATATGCCCAGTATTCTCGACCAAGGCTGTCTGCCGCATAAAGGCCCTGATCGATCCAGTCCCATATAAATCCTCCAGCAAGATTCGGATAACGGTATATCGCATCCCATTGACCGACAAAATTCCCAGTGGAATTGCCCATGGCATGTGCATATTCCGACGGCATGACCGGACGATCTGTACCTTCCTTTCCTTTCTGCTCAAACCAATCAGCACTCGGGTACTGTGGTACTATCATATCTGTATTCCACTCATATTCCGCGCGTTCATAATTGACTGGACGATTCATCAATGAATCGGCATCCTTCATCCACCGGTATGTCTGATAAAAATTAAAACCGTTCCCTCCCTCATTGCCAAGCGAAAGGAACGTAACACTTGGGTAATTTTTATTCCGTTCAAACATATTACGCGTACGTTCCATGTGTCCGGCAAGCCAGTCTGGATTATTTCCAAGAGTACGGGAAAGATCATATCCCATACCGTGGCTCTCAATATTGGCTTCATCATATACATAAAGGCCATATTCGTCAGCCAGTTCATAAAAGCGCGGAGACTGCGGATAATGGCACAACCGCACAGCGTTGATATTGTTGCGTCTCATCGTCTCAAAGTCCTTACGCATAAGGTCTTCCGTGACATAATGCCCTGTATATGGATTATGCTCATGAATATTTACCCCTTTCATCTTTATGGGCTGCCCATTTATATACAAAGCAATGTATGGACGCCCCGACTCAGATCTAAGGCCTGTATCTTTAATCTCGATGGAACGGAATCCTACATTGAAAGGCACAACCTCAAGCACATTCCCATCATTATCATATGTTGTTATATACAATTTATATAGGTTTGGATGTTCTGATGACCATTGCAATGCATCAGTAATCCTAACTTCACCGAAATCTACATCCATCGAGGATGACCCATCAATGCTGGCATTCCTTACGGCGGATGCAACTTTGCCCCCTTGTGGAGCCTCAAGCAGGTACTCTACTTTAATATCATTTTTTTGTGCAGACCTGTTAACAATAGACGTTATGAGCCTGAATATGCCATCCTTATATTCCCCATCCAAAGTTGACTTTACATTAAAATCCTTCAACGATAGCTTAGGTGTTGAATACAAATATACATCACGTTCAATACCACTAATGCGCCAAAAATCCTGACATTCAAGGAAACTACCTGTACTCCATCTCAATATCTTTAACGCCAATTCATTCTCCCCTGGCTTTACAAAATCTGTAATCCTGTATTCTGCCGGACTCTTACTATCCTCATTATATCCTACCTCTTTTCCATTTACATATACATATGCACCAGATTTGGCAGCACCAACATGAAGATATATCTCAGATCCGTCCCAATCTGTAGGCAGTTCAAATGAACGGCGGTACACCCCGGCCGGTATATCTTCAGGAAGCAGCGGAGGCTGAGGATTATGCGGTGCAAACTCATAAAATGTATTTGTGTATATAGGAACTCCGAATCCTTGCACCTCCCAGTTACCAGGAACTGTTATATCACTCCATTTGCTGTAATCATAATCATTTTCTATGACATTATCCGGCAAATTCCTGTATGAATCTGCATACAGGAATTTCCACCTACCGTTAAGCGTACGGAAACGTGGCGAATCCATATATTTCCCAGATGTGGCAAAATTTATATCAGGATAAGCCATAAATGCAGTACGAGGATTTTCCTTGTTAACAGAAATAACATTAACATCCTTCCAATATGGCAATACAGTGTCTTGTTGTCCTAACATATGTCCAACAGACCCCAATAGGAACATCGAAATTGTCGATATACGGTTTCGCATATATATTTTTAAAGTTTATGAATTATATCAAGTAATGTTTCTCCCAAATTTATAGTGTATCCACTTACTACGTACACTACCCTATTGAATGTATCGGCAATTATAAAGACCGGAATATCCTCACCACGCAACTTCATAGCAGACCGAATCTCTGATGAAATTGCACCATCAATATCATATCCAAAACTTACTGTTGATGGAAGTCCTGTATACGGCTTTTCTGAAAATCGGGATGCCGCATCGGCATTTCCGAACAGCAATAGCACTGGGACATTGGCCTCTTCCATTTTATCTTTAACAGCCGACAAGTCATTCAAAGCATGTATGGATGGCTCATGGTTGGGACTTATCAGACCAAGCACAAAGTATCCACGGCCAGTCCGGGATAGTATTGACCTATCTGTTCCTGTATCCAAATCATGATATACCGATTCACTATTAAAACTACCTATAACCTGTACCCCAGTAGAATCCTGACGTATTTCCAATGGTATTACATTAACATGATTACCTGGATTAACAGTGAATATACGGGTTTTAGCCAATACTGTCCCATCAGCCATCCGCTGACCTGTCACCAACATGTACTGACCGTCATCAACCCTGATCGGATTACGGAACAAACTGTTCCAATCTGTATCCTCTGCATAATTCAACAGTACTGGCATGCCGCTTTCTATTTTTGAAAGAGTAAAATTGGTATAATATTTAGGATTGTCAATCCTCCCTACTGGCATGAACTCCATCTTCAATGATGCAGTCTTTCCTGCCGTATCATCCAAATGGTCTTTATTGTCTCCAAAATCCACATCTACCCAATCCAAATCCACTCCTAACAAAGAGTCCGGATGTTTGTATTGCACTTTCATTGTAACGGGATCTATACGGGCAGGAATTCCCATAGAACGAGCCGTTGCTACAAAGAAGATATCACGCGACAATGGATCAATATCATGTCGATGTCTCCATACTGATTCAGGAGATATACGTAATTTTTTAGGATTTTGCCCATCTGCAGATACACCAATATTTTCCTTCACCCATTCTACCCACATCCCGGGCATTCCGCGGAATGCATTCCGTAGCTGTTCTGGAATCTCTTTATGAAAAAAACGTCTCCAGGGTGTAAGCATCTCATTTTCCACACGTGGATTAGTCACATACATGTATTGATCCGGATGATTAATGTTATTGGACATCATCGCATCTTGAAGCACGTCTAGAGACACATCTCTAAGATCCTTTGAAGATAATGACTTCAATAGCTCAACAGCCTGTATATGCCTCCCGCTGGAAACTGAGCCTAAAAATGATGTAAGTGTATGATGGTTACCATACGAATCCCTTAACAGTGGCGCAACGATTTCCGGTTCATAACCATTTTCCAAAGCCCACTTCACTCCACGCTCCAAAGTATAGAAAGTTGACATATAATCCATACGTATGGAATCCTCTCTGGCCAAACGCATATCATTTACCTCCTTCTCTTTTGCCCCTACGGCCACAATAGCTCCATCAGGGATAGAAGGTGGGACCATATCTATATCTGTAACCCCTTCATATGATTTATCTTTATTTAGAATTATATATACCTCTCCATCAATGCCAACAGTTGTCTTGGCAAATCCGAATTTTGTTCCATCCGTAGCCCATACCATAAGGTCTCCCCTTCCAGATGTAAGGCAGGCACGTCCTTGATGGTCCGACTCTTTTTTTGCAATAGGAAAGAATTCGCCATAATTATATAACATAAACATCACTGTCGCTCCAGAAACCGGATTGGAATGTATATCTATTACCCTAACACGTGCGGTATCTGTAAGTGTATAATTTTCAGTGACATTAATCTGTGTATACAACCGACCTGCATCCAGGACTTCCTCTGGACCGTCATAACAGCCCAATGCATTGGCATTCATAAGCATACCACGTGATGCCGGCGCATTGAACCATGCAACATCCAATTCAGGTTCTGGTTCACATGCACCAAGAAAATGCCATTTACCGTCAATCCAGACTTCAACCCATGCATGATTGTCATCTGTATGAGCCCAACGAGGAGTATATACCTGTCTTGCTGGTATACATACGGCACGCAGTGCTGCGACAGCAAAAGTGGATTCTTCTCCACATCGTCCAAAAGATGTCTTTACGGACGCCAATGGCGATGATGTCCTGGCATCGGATGGACGGTATGTAACTTTTTCATGACACCAATGATTGACCTCCAATGCAGCATCATGCATCGACAGGCCTTTTACCCTATCCTTCAATTCCTCATAAAACACTGCTCTAGAACTATCAAGATTTTCATTGTTTACCCTAATCGGCAATACAAAATTACGGAATTCTCGTTCCGGTACTGATATTCCCCATGGCATCTCTCCTCTTGCACGTAATGTACAATCTACATTTTGCACATAGAAATCCCGGGTATAGTCAAGACTATCCGGCAATGCCATATTACTGTATAAAAAATCGACATATCCGTCCAGTGTCATTGCTGACGAATGCAATCCCCAAAAAGAGGCAAGTAGCAGTATACATTTATGCAAATATCTGGTATTCATAATGCTTAATTTCTAATATGGTACATTACTTATTGCCTCAACTATTGACCGGACTTCATTAATATTGGTCGAAAGGCGCGAATACTCATCCACATCCTTTGCACCCATTGACACTGAATCCCTCCTGAAAAGCATTCCGCTAAATACTTTTTGCCTGGCAGATGCATGTATCTCCATACACCCACTACGTGAAATAATATCTGTGGCATTTTCCGCATTCACCCCTCCTGCTGCAATAATAATCATTCTTTTTCCTGCTGCAATCTGCATATGCCTCAGCATATCAGCACCAATATATGCCGATGAAGCTAATCCAGATGTCAGTATCCTGTTACATCCCAATTCTGCGATATCTTCTATCGCCTCAAAAGCATCACGGCACATGTCAATTGCCCTATGGAATGTAACTGCGATCCCATTCGCAGCGGCCATCAATTTGGCACAAGCATCCTTATCAACTCGTCCTTCCCTATCCAATGCGCCTATCACTACACCATCAGCGCCGGAATCTACTGCAATACGTATATCTTCACACATCATATTTATTTCTACAGGGGTATAAAGAAAATCACCCCCACGCGGACGTATCAGCACATGGACCTTCAATCCGTGGACTTCCCTAGCCTTCCTTATGAAAGAGGCAGAAGGCGTAATACCACCTTCGTAAAGAGCTGAACATAACTCCACCCTTGCTGCCCCACCTTGTGCTGCCGCATACACGCTGTCGATGTCTCCAGCACATACCTCCAATAAAGGGTATCTATTTTCCATTATTTAACAGGTGCTTCCAATTCAACTATATAATCAATCCCTGAAGGTATGGAATCAAGATGTATAATGACACCTCCTTTTTCCTGCTGAAACCTCAAAGCCCGGTTAGTACCATACTCCACAGCTCGTTTCACCTTATATGGTGTGGGGGCATATATAACTGGTGCTTCCGCCGTCATCACATGGACATACAATTTGTTTCCTTTTCTTGTCGACGTGCCCCAACATTGAGCCGGGAAATCACCTGCAACCGTACCGTATATCGTCTCTCCATTATCCGCGAGCCATTCCCCAATTCCTTTCATCCGTTCAACTGCCACTTCCGGCAACTCACCGTTTGGCTGTGGGCCTACATTCAGCAGAAGGTTCGCCCCTTTTCCTGCAGCACCAACAAGATAGCGCACTAGGGTACGGACATCTTTATAGTTCTGATCCTTCACCTTATATCCCCACATTCCATTCATTGTCTCACAAGTCTCCAATGGCAAACAGCTGATGTCCTGCCCAGATAATCCAGCATTATTCTCGCCAGGAAGATCCCGCTCGAAAATTTGGATATCCTCACCGCCAAATGGAGATTGATGATGGTTGTTACCCACAAGACATGATGGCTGTAACCGATGGATCAATTCATATTGCCCTGACAATTGCCAATCAAATGGGATAACATCTTCATCATGATCCCACCACCCGTCAAACCATATCGCACCAATGTCGCCATATCTAGTGAGCAATTCTGTAAGCTGGGAGTTCATGAATTCATAATACGAACGCCAATCGGCCTTTGATGGATCTTTGCCCGTGGTCAGGCCAGTACGCCCAGCCGGATAGTCATCCCGAGTCCAATCTATGTGTGAATAATAAAAATGAAGCCTTATCCCTTGACGGTGGCACTCTTCTGCAAGTTCCTTAATCACATCCCGTCCAAATGGTGTAGCATCAACAATGTTATATGGCGATTGGGATGTATGCCACATCGAAAAACCATCATGATGCCTTGTAGTTATGCATATATATTTGGCACCGGATGCTTTAATGGAGGAAACCCAACCGGCAGCATCAAAACGGGACGGATAAAATCCAGAGGCTGCTTTGGCGTACTCATCTTTATCAGGGCCATAATTCAAGTACCATTCACCCTGTCCAAACATACTGTATATACCCCAGTGGATAAATATACCAAACCGGGAATCCGAAAATTCCTTTCGTGATTGTATGTTTTCTGCGGTTGGGACATACTCTACCGTCTCAGCATATGATACTGTGTGGCACTGCAACTGCAACATGGCAAATGCTGCAAAAATTGTTTTATAGCATTTATTCATCATTAGACTATACAAGAATTTCCAAACAGATTGGCTCATTATATTAATTTGTGCTAATTTACTACATATTTCCCACGCTGGCAAATTTAGGAACATCTAAAATCACTGTTTTTCAACAGTTACAGCGATTCTAGATAAAACCGTATAGCCCATATTGTTGTTGTAACTTAAAAATAACAAACAATCCTGTAACGATGAAACGCATTGCACTATTAATGACCATTATACCTTCAATACTAGCCATATTGGCTTTGGGCTCTTGCAACAGTGATACTGTATGGGATGATATACCATATCCCATTACAAAATTCATATCTCAATATTTTCCTGGGCAAGATGCCAGTTCCTTTACCTCAAATGATGAGATATATCATGTGAAATTAAAAAATGGGCCAGGAATGACGTTTAACAGCAAATTCAACTGGACTGATATAAATGGGTATGGTGAACGACTGCCGCAAGTACTGCTGTTTGACCAGCTTCCGCCCGCCCTATATGAATATTTGCAGACAGGTGAGCTTCAAAGCGATGCAATTTCCATAGAGAGAACGACAAAGCAATATATTGTAGTACTGATTGATACAACCGTATATTTTGACATTCAAACCTCTAAAATCACTCAAGGCTGACATCTGTCTCTTCGTCTTATTTCCCGGCGGAATCGCAATTCCGATTCAAGTAAAGGAAATGACAATTTAAGTATTGCATCCTGCTCTATGGTAGCATACATCTCATTGCTGACTATGTGTCCACGGGCATCATACCAGATAAGGTCATAACTGTCTACAAACCCTGTAGGCATCAATTTTCCCTTTATCCTCATCGGACGCCACAGCTCCTTGCATATATCAGCCCCATCAAGGTAAATAATATCGTAACCATTACCGTTGTTGACAATAGCCAAACGATAATATCCACCAGGTATAGCCATGGCCTTGTTATTTGCCCTGTCAAGATAGCACCAATACCCTTCAACAGGATCTCTACTGCCCAAAAGATATTTATCCAAATTATCTTCTGTCCATGAATACATCTCGGGGACAGGATATGCCTCAGCCAATACACTTATACGCTTGACCTCAATATCAGCCAAAGCATCCAAACCACAAACAGAGACTTCCGGATTGAGCGTATATGGAAGGATAATTATATCGTTAAGACGCCTCATAGAGCCAATCTGTACAAACAGCCGCTTCTCCCATCTATATATTACAACGGAATTATATCCGCGGTAATAGATAGATGGGAGAAGCGGCTGTTTGTACATGTCTCTTATAAAAAAA
>VSPW01000074.1 GCA_009775535.1 Muribaculaceae bacterium | reverse complement strand
CTCGAAGCGCACCATTTCAAATAGTTCGTCCATGCCCTCGGGCAGGCACATCCATATTGCATCTGCGGTTTTCATGCAACAAATTTAACACTTTTCTCAAAATTCATGCACCGGGTTTTCGGCTTGACCCGTTTGTTGTGTTTTTTTAACAAAATTGTTTCCAATTATTATGTAAATTTGTGGGCAGTTTATACAGACTTGGAGAACGAATTAAATATCCATGAATAGTCGGAAGGGCTAAGAGTGGTCTTTCCTTTTGTCATACAGAATTTTAGATTTTATTAACCCTATTTTTAAACTAATTTTAACCTTAAATGAAAAAATTTTATCTTTTGTCTGCTGCTGCCGTTATGGCGTTGGGCGCTAATGCCCAGTCATGGCATGAAGGGGACATCAAGTGGGTTGAAAGTACTCAGTTGGCATCAAATGTCAGCAAGTGGAAGACAAGCCACAAGCTTACTGAGGATGACAACTTTTTCATCTCACGTGTTAGACCTCGTCTCCGTTTCCAGAACACAGGTACGCAAATCCGCGAAAACTTGGAGTGGGGCGTAAACGATAAGCGCCTTACGGCATGGTTGCCTATCAACAATAATTTTGAGGGCAACCGCAATGCGCTTCCTACAGGTGAGTTCGACTCTGAGTGCTTCACAATGTGGAGCTATGTAGACCACTTCGGCAACTGGTCTTGCCCTCTTGGCGGTATTCCAGGAAACTTTTCCGACGTTGCACACAAGAACGGTGTTGTTGTGTCGTCTGTAGCTGGTATCCCATTTGGAGGTATCACTTCCGCATGGAGTTCTGCCCTACAGCAGATGGGTAACATGAATGCAGAGGATGCAGCAAAGATGCTTGTGTACTACGGTCATGACGGTATTGGTTACAACTCTGAGTTCTCTGGATACTATTATCTTGCGAACTTGCGCACAATGCACCAGAACTTGATCACAAACATCAATAAGTTCTATAGTGAAGCTGTTCCAGGATACGACATGGCTGAGAACATGTGGTATGACGGCACAAATGATAACGGCTCTATTTCGTTTGACCAAGGTCTGGCTGGTCATAACATCAAGACATGGGGGCCATTGGGAGAGGAGCGCACATCGCTATTCCTCAACTACAATTGGAATCGTCCTACTACAATGACTCGCTCTGTCGAAAATGCAGCTTCTCAATCTTACGGTAAAGGACGTAACCCGTTGTACCTGTATTGCGGTATAAACATGCAGGGTGGTGAGCCTCGTGGTGAATCATGGCCTCTGCTTAAAGATGTTAACCTCTCGATCGGTCTTTGGGGGGCGCACTCAGAAAACATGTTCTGGCAGCATCGTGGCGAGGACGGATCTACGGTACAGGCTAAACAGAACACCTACCAGGGCCGTCTTGAGAACTGGTCTACAGGCGGTACACGCAATCCGGCCAACTGTCCTGTACCTAAGTCTGTGACTTCACTGAATAGCCACGACAAGGAATTCCAGGGAATGTCCTATTTCATGTCGGCACGTTCTGCCATGAAGTGGGATCTTTCAGAAGCGCCATTCTATTCATTCTTTAACATAGGTAACGGCTGTTTCTTTAATTGGAAGGGTGTGCGTGCCAACGGTTCTGAATGGTATAACATCGGTGTGCAGGACTATATGCCTACATGGCGCTGGTGGCTTACAAGCAAGTTCCTCGGCAAGGAAAGCTCTGATGTGCCTGAATCAGGCGTAAAGGCTTCTTTCACATGGGACGATGCCTATGTAGGCGGTTCTTGTCTCCGTGTCAACGGTACTACTGCCGAAGAATATCTCCACCTGTTCAAGACATCATATGCCTTACAGGCTGGTGATGTTATCACATTCCGTTACAAGCTAGTTGCTGGCCGCGGTAATGTTGATGTTGTGCTCAGCGTTGATGGCAAGGAGTCCGAAATAGCAAAGCGCATCAATGTATGCACAACCGAGCAGATGTTTGATGATGGCGAATGGGTTTCCAAGACATATACAGTGGCCAACGGTGACGGCCTTGCAGGAGAGACTCTTGCTATGGTTGCACTCGGCTTCAAGGACGCTGCTGCCATGGACCTCTATGCTGGCGAGTTCTCAATCAAGCGCGGACAGTCACCCGCACCTGTTAAGCCTGAAGCTCCGGTAGTAACCATTCTCCGCAATACTTATGCAGGTGTCGATGCCAAGCTCATCTTCAACGTCCCCAACAACAAGCCTGCAGGAGAAGTTTGCTACAATGACGACGTTAACATCTCTATGTTCAAGATATATGCGCAGGAAGAAGGCGAAGAGCCTATCCTTATGGGCATAACCACATCTTGGGCTGCGATGAGCTACTCTACTCCTTTCAATGGCGATGTGACTGGTGTTGGAAATATCCGCTTCGGCGTTTCGTCCCTGTCGCTTGACACTGATACGGAGTCTGAGATTGCATGGTCTGACTACAAGGAATCAGGCGCACGTATATACAGCGATGCTATCCAGACATCAAAGACCACACTCACACCCAATGAAGAGTTCACTCTAAGCACAGTCGATGAAAAACGTGAATTCCAGTGGAGTATCTATCCTAACGGTGATCATACCACTGCAATTGCCCAGAGCAGCGACATGACAAACTCATGGACATGCGATGGCCTTTCGGAAATCGGTACATATGACCTCGTGCTTGTCGGCCCGAATAATGAAAGCAGTGCTGCTGATGCAACCATCACACACGCCGGTTACATCGTTGTGACGGATTCCGCCCGTGGCCGTATCCCTGAAATTCAGTCTATCACAGCTAACGGTAAGGAAGCTGATATTGAGGTTATGACTGGCTCAAAGATCAATTTCGCATATACCGGCCGTACAGCCGACGGTTCTGCTTCTCGCGGTATCGCTATCAATGAACAGTTCTTCGGTGTGCGTGTTGACCAGGTGCTTGACTCAGAATCACAGGCGTTCTCTGTTGCCGGCTGGTTGAAGATTGACAATTTCCCCGGTGCTGTCAACTTTGTGGACGTTGTTGAACGTGACGGCAGCTGGCCTCGTAATAACTGGGGCTGGCTCTGGAGCTCTATCAATGCCGACGGTACGATCCAAAACTATGATCAGGACTATTCCGCTGGTGATGCAGGTGCTACCACAAATGTACTTCGGTACGACTTTGGCAACGGTACGACAAAGGTCTTCAACAAAGGCCAGTGGACACACTTTGCTATGATTTTTGACCGCGATGCCACTAAGGCACGTACACAGCTGTATATCAACGGCAAGAAAGTTGAAAGCACATGGAAATATTACAGATGCACAGACTATGACAATAATATGACAGTGCAGCAGCAAGGCAATACTGACGATTATGTGAATGCCTACAAGCGCCTTAAGGCCAGCAACCTTATCATCGTAGGCGGCAACCGCCACACGGGCCGTGGGCATGGCGGTAACGGTCTGGTGGGTGTCCTTGATGAATTCCAGGTTTGGGGCAAAGCAATGACAGCCGAAGAAGTCAAGGCTTCTATGGATGGTCTGGATCCCGAAGCTCTTCCCGAAGGCCTTGCTGCATACTGGGACTTTGAAGATACCCCTAATGGTGAAAACAAGTATATAGCTAAGGGTACTAAGGCAGGCGCAGAAGCCGGTTACTTCCAGCTGAATCCTACTACTAAAGAAGGCCAGTCTGTTATCGGCTGGATTCGCCCGGTAGAAGGTGCAGGTTGTCCGTTTATCGAAGGCTCTAACTATAAGATCACCACTACTCCTTCTTGGAAGGCACGTCTCGGTGAGATTAGCGATGTTACAGGTAGCGATACTGAAGGTTCTGCAAAAATCTCATTCCCACGTGAAGGCCAGGACTATACAGCAGTCCTTACTCTTACAAATGACCTCGGTTCTCACTCACGTACATTCCAGTTCATCAAGGTCGGCAACAGCTCGGGCATCGATGGCGTTGAGAATGACGGCGAACTGAAGGCTTACACTGTGGATGACGCCCTGTTCCTTGACGTGGTGGCTGACGGCAACTACAGCGTATCTGTATACGACTTGAATGGCCGCACCATAGCTTCCAAGACACAGGAAGTGGCTGCAGGTAGCTACATGCGCGTTACCCTTAACGGTGCATCTGGCGTATATGTAGTGAATGTACTCCGTGACGGCGTTAAGGCCAAGTCATTCAAGGTTATCAAGAAGTAATCCATAGCGAATTACAAGATAACTCCAAAAAAGCCCGTACAGGATTTCCTGTACGGGCTTTTTGTATATAAATTGCTGATATCTAAAATCATATTTGGCATCTTTAAAAATAATTGCTAACTTTGCCCCGCGAAATATTGTAACCTAGATATATGGATATTCCTAAAGAAAATTTTGAGTTGCTTTTTGAGACCAGTTGGGAGGTATGTAATAAGATAGGCGGTATATACACAGTTTTATCGACAAAAGCCCAGACATTGCAGAGGGCGTTCAAGGACAGGGTGATATTTGTCGGTCCGGATGTGTGGACGGAAGATAACCCCTCGCCTTATTTCAAGGAGACCCCTTCTTTGCTGAAGCAGTGGCGCTCTAAGGCCCAATTGCCTGAAGGTGTCAGCGTGCGTGTCGGACGGTGGGATATTCCCGGGCGTCCGGTTGTTGTGCTGGTCAAATTTGATGGGATGTACGCCATGAAGGATGAATTTTATGGCAATATGTGGGAGCAGTATGGAGTGGATTCGCTTCATGCGTATGGCGACTATGATGAAGGTTGTGCATTTGCGCATGCCGCCGGTGTAGTCATAGAAAGTATTTGCCGTCATAATGGCCTTGATTCCAAGAATTACATAGCGCATTTCGATGAATGGACCACAGGAATGGGGTTGCTTTACCTTAAATGGCGTCTACCGCAGGTGGCAACGATATTCACCACCCATGCTACAAGTATTGGCAGGAGCATATGTGGTAATAATAAACCTTTATATGGCTATCTTAGCGGCTATGATGGTGATCAGATGGCCCGTGAACTGAATATGGAGGCAAAGCATTCACTGGAGAAGGCGGCTGCATTGCAGGCCGACTGTTTCACTACTGTAAGCCGTATTACGGCAATTGAGTGCGGACAGCTCCTGGGCCGGCAGCCGGATGTGGTGACTCCAAATGGGTTTGAACAGAATTTTGTCCCTGCCACCAAGACAAAGCTTGCCTTGGCACGTGAGGCCGCGCGCCGCCGCATATTAGATGTGGTGTCGGCTCTCACCGGCCAGGACATGGACGATGATACATTTATCGTGGCGACATCAGGGCGTAATGAATACCGTAATAAGGGTATAGACTTGTTCCTTGATGCTGTAAACCGTCTAGGCGAGATAGACCCGCAGCGCCGTGTGCTGGCCTTGATACTTGTGCCTGCATGGGTGAAGGAAGCACGTGCCGACCTTAAGGAAGCTATGTCCGCACCTTATAGGAATGCCCTTAATGAGCCTATAATTACACATTGGCTCAATAATCAGGACAGTGATTCCATTATATGCCGTATACGTTCGCTTGGATTTGAGAACGGATCTGCTTCGCGTGTTATGGCAGTTTATGTCCCGTGTTATCTCAATGGAGGTGACGGGGTAGTGGACATGTCATACTATGATGTCATCCCCGGTCTGGATGCTACGGTTTTTCCTTCGTATTATGAGCCGTGGGGATATACGCCGCTTGAAAGCGTGGCGTTTGGTGTGCCTACGGTCACTACGACCCTATCAGGATTCGGTCAGTGGATTCTTTCCCAGTACGAAAACGGGTTTGAATCGTGTGGCGTAATGGTGATTGACCGTGGAGACTTCAATTATGACCAGGTGAAAGAAGATATTGCAGTGTCATTGCGCGGGCTTACTGAAGAAGGGGCAAAGGCGCTGTCAGGGATTCAGCGCGCTGCTATGTCTACAGCAAAAGATGCATCATGGACAAACTTTATAAAATATTATTATGAGTCTTTTGATGTGGCGTTAGGCAATGCCGCCAAACGCATGCCAAAGAATGCTGCTGCAAAAAAACGAAACCAACGTAAACAGAAATAAATATGAAATTACCGGTAAGTAACACAAACGCCCCAGTGTGGCGTGACATTACTGTGAAGTCTGAACTCCCTTCAGACCTCAAACCTCTTGAAGAACTATCGAAAAACCTTTGGTGGGTCTGGAATAGCGAAGGAAAATCTCTGTTCCGTGACCTTGATCCCGAATTGTGGCGCGCTTCGGGTGAGAACCCGGTGATGCTGTTGCAGCATCTGTCAACTGACCGCCTTGAGGAAATTGCGGCCGACAAGGAGCTTATGGCACGTATCGTCAAGGTTTATGCCGACTTTAAGGCTTATATGGGCAAGCCGATGCGGAAGGACGTTCCTTCTGTAGCATATTTCTCAATGGAATATGGTCTATGCAACTGCCTTAAGATATATTCCGGTGGCCTGGGCGTACTCGCCGGTGACTATATAAAGGAGGCATCGGACAGCTGTGTTGACATGACTGCTGTTGGTTTCCTTTACCGTTATGGCTATTTTACACAGACATTGAGCGTTGATGGCCAGCAGATTGCAAACTATGAGCCTCAGAACTTCAACCAACTCCCTATCGAGCAGGTATGTGACAAGAATGGGAATCCTGTAATCCTGGAAGTGCCCTATCCTGGCCGTATAATATATAGCCATATCTGGCGCGTGAATGTAGGGCGCATGAATCTCTACCTTATGGATACGGACTTCGACATGAATTCGGAGTTTGACCGTTCGATCACCCACCAGCTCTATGGCGGTGACTGGGAGAACCGTATCAAGCAGGAATACCTTCTTGGCATCGGCGGTATATTGATGCTTAAGAAGCTCGGTATCACAACCCAGCTTTACCATGCAAACGAGGGTCATGCCGCATTGCTTAACCTGCAGCGCCTTGTTGATTATGTACAGGGTGGGCATCTTGATTTCAATGTTGCGCTTGAGGTTGTACGTGCATCTTCTCTATACACTGTACATACACCCGTGCCTGCCGGACATGACTATTTTGATGAAGGCTTGTTTGGAAAGTACATGGGCGAATATCCCGCCAAGTTGGGCATTTCATGGAATGACCTCATGAATATGGGCCGCGAGAACCCGAATACAAATGAGCGCTTCTCGATGAGCGTATTTGCCCTGAATACATGTCAGGAAGCAAATGGCGTAAGCTGGCTTCACGGAGAGGTGTCCAAAAAGATGTTTGCCGGAATATGGAAGGGCTACAACTGGCAGGAAAGCCATGTAGGCTATGTGACAAACGGTGTGCATATGCCAACTTGGGCCGCTTCAGAATGGAAGGCGTTCTATACAGAACATCTTGGTGCGCAGGTGTTTGAAAACCAAAGCGATCCTGAAGCCTGGAAGGGTATATTCAAGGTGAAGGATGAAGACATCTGGAACATGCGTATGGCGCTGAAGAATAAGTTTATCAATTTCGTGCGCCGCGAATTTAAGGCACGGTGGTTGGCAAACCAGGGTGACCCGTCGGCAGTGATGGAAATTGTCGATAAGATAAACCCCAACGCATTGATAATCGGTTTTGCCCGCAGGTTTGCAACATACAAACGTGCCCACCTGCTGTTCACAGACCTTGACCGTCTTGACAAGATTGTGAACAATGAGAAGTTCCCTGTCCAGTTTATCTATTCTGGCAAGGCCCATCCTGCTGATGGTGCCGGTCAGGGCTTGATCAAGCGCATCAAGGAGATATCAAAGATGCCTCAGTTCCTGGGCAAGATAATTTTCTTGGAAGATTATAACATGATTGTTGCAAAACGCCTTGTTACAGGTGTGGATATCTGGTTGAACACTCCTACACGTCCGTTGGAGGCATCCGGTACTTCTGGAGAGAAGGCGGAAATGAACGGTGTGCTCAATTTCTCGGTGCTTGACGGCTGGTGGTATGAAGGCTACCGGTTCAATGAAAAGGCAGGATGGTCGCTTACCGACAAGCGTACATTCACCGACCAGGCCCAGCAGGACAAGCTTGACGCTGCAACAATCTATTCTATGCTCGAAAACGAGATTATCCCATTGTATTTTGCAAAGAATTCAAAGGGATACTCTCCGGAATGGATACAGTATATCAAGCGCTCAATTGGAGATATCGCGCCCCATTTCACAATGAAGCGTATGATTGACGATTATATCGCACGTTTCTACGATAAGGAAGCTGCACGCAGCAAGCGTCTTGTTGCCGATGACTTCGCTAAGGCCCGTGATATCGCTGCATGGAAGCAGCATGTGGCCGCTGCATGGGACGGCATCAAGGTGTTCGATGTGAAACGCGCTGAAGCTTCTAATGTGGTTACCGGATCGACATTTGTCACCGACATAATCGTTGACACCAATGGCCTTGGCCGTGACCTCGGGGTGGAACAAGTCGTGTACCGCCTGGAGAATGGCGAGGAAGTGCTGTCGCGTATCGATGAATTTGAAGTTGTCAAGGAAGAAGGGAATGTCCTTACTTACGAGCTTAAGGACAACATCAAGGATGCCGGCGTGTTCCGTTTTGGATACCGTATCTATCCTAAGAATGCAGAGCTCCCTCACCGTCAGGATTTCGCGTTCACCCGTTGGATATAATCCGCCGGTCTGAAATAATACAGTATAGCCAGGGGTATCCTTTAAATAGGAGTACCCCTGGCTATTTTTTTGTATTGCAGTTGGCATATTTTGTATGAATTAATCCTTAAATTAACAAAAATGATATGTGCTAAATTGCATTATAAGATATTAAACGCTAATTTTGCACCTTGAAAATTCATGCCGACATATGGAGGCCTGTTTTTATAG
>VSPW01000073.1 GCA_009775535.1 Muribaculaceae bacterium | reverse complement strand
AAGCTAAAGGAAGTCCCGTTATATTTTTGGGGTACAAGAGTCCTAAAAATAGCTGCAGCCGGATATTGCCCAACTAACTTTAATGATAATAGTAAATGGGATTTTGGCCCTTTGACCACATTTGTAAGTCATAACGATTTGGAAGGGTGGCGATTCCATGTGGGAGGAATGACTACGGCAAACCTTTCTAAAAGATTGTTTGGAAGGGGGTATGCCGCATGGGCAACACAAGACCATAAGTGGAAATATTCGGCGGAGTTTGATTATTCGTTTATAGATAAAACGTATCATTCACGAGAATTTCCTATACAGGGAATTCGATTCTCAACCAAATATGATGTAAATCGTATAGGACAAGACTATTCATTTACAAATCCGGATAATATATTTTTGTCATTGACTCGAATGAAGGACCGGTTGATGAATTATCATCGTGAAACCAAGGTCCAATGGATTATGGAATTATATAATAATTTTTCTATAACACTGGGTGTATCGCATAACCGACAGGAAATATCTCCATATGTACGTTTTGTGGACGGATACGGTAATAGTTATAATCACTATCAACAGACAGAATTTGATGTGCAGCTTCGTTATGCGCCAGGTGAAAAATTTTATCAAACAAATACTGGCCGTCTTCCGGCTAATAGGGACGCGCCAATATTTATTTTAAGCCATAAGGTTTCACCAAAGGGATTTTTAGGAGGGATGTTTACAATAAACCGCACAGAATTTGTTGCGCAGAAACGTGTTTGGCTGTCTGCCTTTGGTTACATGGATGCTATACTAAAATGTGCTCATGTGTGGGGGCGTACACCCTACCCTTCATTGCCATTGCCTAATGCCAATGTATCATATACCCAGCAACCGGAAAGTTTTGCTATGATGAATCCAATGGAATTTGTTACAGACAGTCATGCGTCATGGTTTTTGACATATTGGGCTAATGGAGCGATACTTAATTATGTGCCATTTGTGAAAAAACTTAAACTTAGGGAAGTGGTTTCATTTAATGGCGTATGGGGATATTTGAGTAAAAAAAATGATCCCACTTATGACCCAAAGGTATTTAGATTTCCAGATATAGTCAATACATATAAGCTTAACAGAGGCCCTTATATGGAAGCAAGTGTCGGCCTTGACAATGTGCTTAAGATATTTAGGATTGATTATGTATGGCGTCTTAATTATAGGGACCATATAGGTATAAGCAAATCAGGGTTCCGTATCAATTTGCATATTACATTTTGAAATACATGTATTAAGTGAATTTGTCTAAATGATATTCTGACAATCTGTTTGCACTTTCGTAAAAAATTACGAACTTTGCAATATCTAATTTATATACATCTATATCGAAAGTATAAACCAAAAAACAATAATCAAATACAATTATTCAATGAAAAAAAGTGCTTTGCAGAAGGCTCGCGCAGCTTATCAACCTAAGTTGCCTATTGTCCTGACTGGTGCAGTTAAGGCTGTAGAAGGAAATCCAACGGAAAGTGTGGCAGATCAGGAAGCAATACGGGAATTGTTCCCTACAACTTATGGCCTTCCTGAACTGAAATTTGAAAAGAATACAGTTCCTACTGCTGGGAAACCCATTAATGTTGGTGTGATCCTTTCTGGTGGTCAAGCTCCTGGTGGACATAATGTAATATGTGGGCTTTTTGATGGTATAAAGAAAATTCATAAAGAAAGCCGCCTATTCGGTTTCGTAATGGGCCCTGGTGGTCTGGTTGACCATAAATATATGGAACTTACATCATCAATCATTGATGAATACCGTAATACAGGTGGCTTTGATATAATTGGATCAGGCCGTACAAAACTTGAAACAAAAGAACAGTTTGATAAGGGTCTTGAAATCCTTAAGGAGCTGAATATATCGGCATTGGTTATAATCGGTGGCGATGATTCTAATACGAATGCAGCAGTCCTTGCTGAATATTATAAGGGAATTGCAGCTCCCGTTCAGGTGATAGGATGCCCAAAGACTATTGATGGCGACCTTAAAAATGATCTGATCGAGACTTCATTTGGCTTTGATACCGCTACCAAGGTGTATTCAGAAGTAATCGGTAACATTCAAAGGGATTGTAATTCAGCAAAGAAATATTGGCATTTTATTAAATTAATGGGTCGGTCTGCATCGCATATCGCTCTAGAATGCGCACTTCAGACACAACCTAATGTCTGCATTATTTCAGAGGAAGTTGAAGATAAGAACATGACTCTTCAGGATGTTGTAAACCAGATTGCTGATATTGTTGCACGCCGTGCCGCACAGGGTAATAATTTTGGTACAGTACTGATACCGGAAGGCCTTATAGAGTTTATTCCGGCAATGAAGAAACTTATTGCTGAACTCAATGATTTATTAGCAGCTAAGGCTGATGAATTTGCAAATATTGCAGAAAAAGATCAGCGTCAATATATTATTGACAATCTGTCAAAAGAAAATGCAGAAGTATATGAATCTCTCCCTCATGGTGTTGCACGTCAGTTGAGCCTTGACCGTGACCCTCATGGAAATGTGCAGGTATCATTGATTGAGACCGAAAAACTTCTTAGCGAAATGGTCCACAAGCGTCTGGAACAGATGCGTAAGGAAGGGGCATATAATGGCAAGTTCTCAGCTCTTCACCATTTCTTTGGATATGAAGGCCGGTGTGCAGATCCATCCAATTTCGATGCTGACTACTGTTATGCATTAGGGTTCAATGCGGCATGCCTTATTAATGCAGGTGTAACAGGTTATATGTCATCTGTAAGAAACCTGACAAAACCATCGGTTCAATGGGTTCCAGGCGGTATACCTATTACAATGATGATGAATATGGAACGCCGTCATGGCAGCATGAAACCTGTAATACAAAAGGCTCTTGTCCGCCTGGATGGTGCACCATTCCAGAAATTTGCATCACAACGTGATGACTGGGCTGTAAATACATCTTATGTATATCCTGGTCCTATCCAATATTTCGGCCCGGCTGAGGTGTGCGATCAGCCAACAATGACTCTTCGCTACGAACACATTGGCAAATAAAACCGTTAAAAATATAAGCTCCATTGGAGCATGTGTTTAATAACTTCCATCCAGCTTGCAGAACCCGGTACAATTAAGTGCCGGGTTCTTTTATGATATAAATGGATATCAATTATTGGAAATTTTAAATACGCCGATATATCCGTCGGGCTTAAGTGTAACCAATGTTGCGTCCGGATCATCGGGCGTACATAAAGTAGCTTCATTAATATGTCCAGGATAAGCACCGTCTTTAATTGATGCCAATATTAATGTATCTGGGGTATATGAAGTCAATGCAGTCTCCCTATTAAATTCCTGTATTGACAAGATCCGTATCTTTTCTCTGTCTGAAATTATTTCTAATAAAGCCGGCGATATAGATTTATTTAGCATTATCAATTTTCTGCAGAGCAATAGCTGCGTTGTTTTGTGGTACAGCATTTGACAGGATGGATGCTTGATTGTTTGGCCTATTGTATATTTTCTGCTTGTATCTGGTATTATATGTGTCTTGATTCAGACGTTTACGTACAAGTGATATTGAGTCTATATATAATTGTCCGGTTTCTGGTAGTGATATATGGGCTACACCATATATGCGCTGCATATTTTTTGTTGAGTCAGTAGCCAATTGTACTACGTGCCATCCATTGTTGGTATTGTTTGATGAGCTCGTTTCAATCACACCATCGGCATACTCAGCAGTAATTGTTATGGGTAGCGGCTTATTATTATTTAGTGTTTTAAGTCGCCATATATATACATCTCCATGCTCCCAGTTTTCATCAGGGCAAATTGAGAATGTGATAAAGTTTGTGGGTTTATGGTTGTTTAGTGTTAGATGCCTTGAACTATACCAGACATCAACGGAATCACCCGCAACATTCAGGGCATTACCGGATGATGCAACATTTATGTGGGCAAGGCGGTTTTCAAGAATTTCTATAGTCCTATCATATATTTTTTGATACCGTTCCAGATTATGTCCGTACCACATTAAGGATGAATCAACAATTTCCTCTGAAACGCCATGGCGTGCGTAGATACTTTGTTTTAGGATTCGTTTTGTCGAATCATTACAGAACTCCCCATAGTTTTGTTCAGCGACACTTTCTCCTGTATGTATGTCAGCCAATAGTTGTGCCATTTCTTCCGGTTGTATTATAGAAGACGGTACGCGCTTACAACCCGTAATAAGAGGTTGCATGATAATGGCAGCAGCAATTACTATATTTCCGAGTCGCATTTGCGGTCTTCTATCTGAGATTCCGGACATAGTTTTTTCTCTACTTCATTAAATGGGCCTATGTATTTGTGATAGAATAATATGACGATAATCATTCCAACTGATATGGCAGCGTCTGCTATATTGAAAACAGGCTCAAAAAACATGAAATGCTGCCCCCCTATCCATGGAATCCAATCAGGCCAAGTGAAACTGAACAATGGGAAATACAGCATATCTACTACTTTGCCATAGAATAAAGGCGCATATCCATATTCCCCTCCAGTAAATACGGCTATTTCCGGAGGGGCTGGATTATTGAATATTATGCCATAAAAGATGCAATCGAATATATTGCCTGCTGCTCCAGCTATTATTAATGCTATACATGCGATATATCCTTTAGGTATGAACCGCTTCTTTACAAGTTTTATAATGTAGTAAATCAGGCTGGCAACAACTATTATTCTGAAAAGAGTAAGGAATAATTTACTTCCAAGCTCCATTCCAAAGGCCATTCCATTGTTTTCAATAAACCTTATTTGAAACCATGATGCAATCTCAAGGCTTTCTCCAAGATAAAAATGGGTCTTTACCCATATCTTTACAATCTGGTCAATGATAATGACTGATAGTATCACAACTATCGCCAACAGTTTTTTTGACTGAAGGATATGATTACTCAAAATTATATGTTATTTATTCAATGGATGTATATGGGATGCCCTAGCCTTGTTTTGCATCAATTGATAATGTAGCATGCGGCACAGCTCTTAACCGTTCCTTTGGTATTAGCTTTCCTGTGGCCCGGCATATTCCATATGTCTTATTTTCGATTCTTATTAGGGCGGCCTGAAGGTGCTGGATAAACTTCAGCTGCCTTTGTGCCAAACGTCCGGCCTCTTCTTTTCCAAGGGTAGATGCCCCTTCTTCCAATATTTTGAATGTTGGAGACGTATCTGATGTGTCATTCCCATCATTTATTATGTTGGAACGCAGAAGGTCATAGTCAGATTGGGCCTTTTCCAGTTTTTTAAGGATTATTTCCTTAAATTCCTGAAGTTCATCATCGGTATATCGTGTTTTCTCTGTCATATTAAAGTGCATTAAAACGTGTTTGCTATTTTATTTCTGCTCGTTTTATGGCAACTTTGATTTCAATTCCATCGATATCAAGAGTTTCAGCGCTTTCACAATCCTCAATGTCGGATACATTTATGGCAGAGGCTAACACTTGACGGCCTATATATTCGCCATATGCTTCAATTACAGGCGTTGTTATGTCTGAAACTTCAAATATCAATATAATCTTGTCAGTGATGTCATAATTACGGCTCTTACGGATGTTCTGTATTCGGTTGACAATGTCGCGGGCAATGCCTTCCTGTTTTAGCTCATCTGTTACAGTAACATCTAAAGCGGTTGTAATGTTTCCGTCGTTTGCGACAAGCCATCCTGGTATATCTTCAGATATAACTTCCACATCGCCTAATTCAATTTGTGCATTTTCACCATTTACATTTAGTATGATTGAGCCATTGCGCTCAAGTTCGGCGATTTGTGGCTGTGTCGCATTTGACAGCATCGCTGCAATTGATTTCATTGATTGCCCAAATTTGGGGCCTAATTTTTTGAAATCGGGTTTTATCCTTTTTATCAGCACACCCTCATCTGCAGAAACAAGTTTTATGTCTTTTACGTTAAGCTCAGACTTTAATAGATCTATCATCGGTTCTATCAGGTGACGCTGATAATCGCTCATTACAGGGATCATAAGTGTCTGTAATGGCTGGCGAACCTTGATATTCACTTTACGGCGCAGAGACAATACCATTGATGTAATGGATTGGGCTGTAGCCATTCGAGCTTCAAGCGATTTGTCTATTTCGTTTTCTGCAATTTCCGGGAATAGGGAAAGGTGAACGGATTTATCATCGGTGAGATCTCTATATAGCCTGTCGGCATAGAATGGCGCAAATGGCGCCATAAGCAGGGATATTGTTTTAAGACACTGATAGAGCGTTTGGTATGCTGCTATTTTGTCATCGTTCATTTCTCCACCCCAGAAGCGTTTGCGGTTTAATCTCACATACCAATTTGAAAGATTGTCGTTTACAAAATCGCTTATGGCGCGGGCCGCATGCGTTGGTTCGTAATCATCCAAAGCTTCGGACACTTCTTTTACCAGGGTGTTTAATAAAGAGATTATCCAACGGTCGATTTCTGGCCTTTTTTCCAATGGGATTAATGGAAGTGTCCGGTCAAAAGAGTCGACATTTGCATAGAGCGCGAAAAATGAATATGTGTTGTACAATGTCGAAAACATTTTACGCGCTGTTTCCTGTACGCCGGCCTGATCAAATTTAAGATTGTCCCACGGCGATGAATTGGAAATCATGTACCATCTTACGGGGTCGCTTCCAAATTTATCAATAGTCTCAAATGGATTTACGGCATTGCCTAGGCGCTTAGACATTTTGTTGCCATCTTTATCCAACACCAGCCCATTTGAGATAACAGTTTTATATGCAACTGAATCGAACACCATTGATGCAATGGCGTGCAGGGTGAAAAACCATCCTCGTGTCTGGTCTACGCCTTCTGCTATGAAATTTGCCGGGTACAGTTCGTTCCTGTCAAAACTTTCTTTATGCTCAAATGGATAATGGATTTGAGCATACGGCATAGACCCTGAATCAAACCATACATCAATAAGATCAAGCTCGCGTCTCATTGGCTTGCCTGATTTAGACAATAATATTATGTCATCAACATAAGGTCTATGCAGGTCTATCTTTTCATAATTCTCCTTGGAATAATCTCCTGGAATAAATCCATTGTCCTTATATGGATTTGATGCCATTATGCCAGCGTTTACAGCTTTTTCTATTTCATTGTATAATGTCTCTACAGAATCTATGCATAATTCTTCTGAGCCATCTTCGGTACGCCATATTGGAAGTGGTGTCCCCCAGTATCTACTGCGGGATAGATTCCAGTCCTGAAGATTTTCGAGCCATTTGCCGAAACGTCCAGTACCGGTTGATGCAGGTTTCCATTTTATGGTGTTATTTAATTCCATCATACGTTCCCTGCAGGCAGTCGTACGAATGAACCAGCTGTCCAAAGGATAATAAATCACAGGCTTGTCAGTGCGCCAGCAATGTGGATAGCTGTGTACATGCTTCTCAATCTTGAATACTTTATTATTCTGTTTGAGATTCATGCATATTTCAATATCAAGAGTCTCAGCATCCGGTGCTATATTTTCAATATATGCATTCTTTACAAATTTGCCTTCCCATTGTGAATATTCTTCCACATTAACCATTTTCTCCACAAATGTAGGGTCTAGGTCTTGTATGAGATAGAATTTGCCGGAAAGGTCGACCATAGGACGAATATTTCCTTCCTTATCAATGAGATGAAGTGGCGGTATCCCGTTTTGCTTCGATACACGGTTGTCGTCAGCGCCAAATGTGCCAGCGATATGCACTATGCCAGTACCATCTTCTGTCGAGACATAGTCTCCAGGGATTACGCGGAAAGCGCCTTCTCCTGGATTTACCCAAGGGAGCAACTGCTCATATGTAATGCCTACGAGCTCTTCCCCAATCTTTGAGCATACTATCTCATATGGTATAAGTTTGTCTCCTTTATGATAGCTGTCCAATGGAAGGTCTTTGGCTTTCGGATTCAAAACAGAAGCGACCAAAGCATCGGCAATGACAACTGTTATCGGTTCTCCAGAATATGGATTGTATGTCCTTACAATGTCATATTTTATTTTTGGACCTACGCATAATGCAGTGTTTGACGGTAGAGTCCAAGGAGTTGTTGTCCATGCAAGAAAATAAGGATTTCCCCACCCCTTCATTTCTTCCATAGGGTCGGTTACCTTGAATTGGGCGATACATGTCGTATCTTTTACGTCACGGTAACATCCAGGTTGGTTAAGTTCATGTGAACTTAGCCCGGTACCGGCTGCCGGAGAATATGGCTGGATGGTGTATCCTTTATAGAGATATCCTTTGTCGTAAAGTTGACGCAGAAGCCACCATACGGATTCAATATACTTGTTGTCGTATGTTATATACGGGTCTGACATGTCAACCCAATAGCCCATTTGCCGGGTAAGGGTCTCCCATTCCCTTGTATATTTCATTACTTCTTTTCTGCAGGCCGCATTATATTCGTCTACAGATATTTTCTTTCCGATATCTTCTTTTTTTATCCCCAAATTTTTTTCCACTCCGAGTTCAACGGGGAGACCGTGTGTGTCCCATCCGGCCTTCCTTTTCACCTGAAAGCCTTTCATTGTCTTATAACGACAGAAAATGTCCTTGATGGAACGGGCCATAACATGATGTATACCAGGCATGCCATTGGCGCTGGGAGGTCCTTCATAAAAAACAAATGACGGACAACCCTCACGTACTTTCATGCTCTGCTCAAATAGATTCTCATTTTCCCATTGTTCAAGCATGTCACGGTTTATGGCAGAAAGATTGAAGTTTTCGTATACCTTAAATTTTTCCATTTTTTGGCACGGTCTATTTTTGATACCCTTAACGGGTTATTTTATAATGCGTATAATTTTTTTGCAAAATTACAATAATCTCTTTATAATTC
>VSPW01000072.1 GCA_009775535.1 Muribaculaceae bacterium | reverse complement strand
GGGATACAGAAAAGGGTATTGTCTATATAGCTGTCCTGACAGATTATGTCGCGGAAGACAATGAATATCGCGGGTGGCCTGTGGTTATCAAGACCAAGACTCAGCAGTTGTTTGACCGCCATGCATCCAACGTGATTGCCTACGGTGAACAGGTGTGGGATACGGCAACACCAGGTACGGGCATGATTGAATTCACGATAAACCTTGAATATTACCACCATGACATAAAGGCTTCTAACATTGTCGTGGTGGCTTCGGCCAGCAAGGGTGGCGATTACTTTGTAGGAGGTAAATCCAATATGTGGCTGGACGACCTTACTTTGATATATTGATCCGTTAAATATGCATGGATGCGATTTTGTCGCATCCATGCCTTTTAATCCGATAACTATGAAACCAGAAAACAACACTCTCCCAGTTGGGTATATATTAAGGAGTC
This sequence comes from Muribaculaceae bacterium, assembly GCA_009775535.1. GTDB lineage: Bacteria > Bacteroidota > Bacteroidia > Bacteroidales > Muribaculaceae > CAG-873. The sequence goes on along the minus strand of VSPW01000072.1, from coordinate 8,645 downwards.
CGGCACATAGCTACCGTATTGTATCAGTGTTAGGGCGTGGTGGCTTTGGCATTACATATAAAGTAAGCATGGAAGGCGGCCAATCTGGCAGCGTAAAGTATTATGCGCTCAAAGAGCATTTTGTCGCTGACATGGCAGAACGGATGGAGGACAATTCCGTAGAATTTGCATCTAAGGCACAGAAGGCCATAGAGAACAGCCAAAAGGATTTTATCCGGGAGGCCACTATGCTTAACCGTATCGGGGCTTCTCATCCCAATATAGTGCACATACGTGAGGTGTTCCAGGCAAATAACACATCATACTACATAATGGATTATCTTGAAGGGGAAACGCTTCAGGAGTATATAAAGAGAAAAGGGCCACAGCCTATCAAATGGGCCCTTAGGCTTCTTGCCCCATTGTTTGATGCTCTTGAGTGCCTGCATGACAATAAGATGACCCATCTGGACATAAAGCCGGCAAATATCATAATGGTGGAGAAAGATGGGATTATGACACCTGTCTTAATAGATTTCGGGTTGTCAAAACATTATGATGCTGACGGAAATTCAACATCATTGGTGCAGAATGTGGCTTGCAGCAAGGGGTATGCTCCATTGGAACAGTATGCCGGGCTGTCGGTGTTTACGCCGCAGGCTGATGTTTATGCCCTGGCGGCAACGCTGTATTATGTGCTTACAGGGTCTGCGCCGGAGATTGCGTCTGAATTTTCGATAAAGAGCCTAAAGGAGGCGTTGCCCGATGGACTTCCCGATCAGGCTGTGCGGGCAATGATGAATGCGATGCGCAGTAACAAGGACGTACGTACGAAATCGATATCGCAATTCAGGGAGGAACTTAGGAGGTATATGCCTGTCAACCGGCAAATGTCCGTGCGTAAGGCTGTTGTGCCTCCAGAAGTTCCGGTAGAGCCGGAGGTGATAGTGACACCCAAGATGGTGGAAAAGAAGAGCCGTAAGGGCATTATGAAATGGGTATGCATAGGGGCTGTGGCTATAGTCATTGCCGGAGTCTTTTTTGCCGTACTGCCATCGGCATCCCAAAGGCTCACGGATGCAATCAAGAATAAGGATATAGAAGTTTTGCGCGAATTTGCGGGATATGATTCCGTAAGGGCTTTCGTCCCTTTGGCCGGACTTGAAATTTGGGAAGGTGACATATTGAAGGCTGCCGACCTTATAAAGAGGGCCGATGAATCGGGGATGGAAGTGGCCGGAAAGCAGGCAATGAGGGAAAAGGTACGGGAGTATGCATACTATTATTTTGATGAGTACCTTAAGGAGATGTTGCCGAAGTCGAATTCCGCAATGACAGATGAAGAGCTGGATGCTGCAGTATCATTCCGTAAGGAGGGAGATGAGGTATGCCGTATGCTCGGATATGATCCGGTTGCCCCGTCCAACTGGAGGTTTAATGAGCTTTCATCTCAGGCATATTATCGATGGTATGAAAAAGGGGCATATAGCAGCAGTCTTGAAGAGCGGGCCATGTGCTACCGTAAGGCCTTGGACTATAAGGAAAACAGGTATCTACGCGCTGAATTGGAAAAGCTGGAGAAATAAAGAGCCAATGTTTGGCAGGCGTTCATGAAAGATCGACAACAGTTATACCTGCACCCCCGAACTGAACGTGTTCATCGCTATAGGATCTGACTCCCGGTACGGTGTCCAGGTACTGCCGCAGGCTTTGGCGCAGTGCGCCTGTGCCTGTGCCATGGAGTATCCTTACACGTCCGGCGTTGAACTGTATTGCATCATCGATGAAATATGTTATTGCCTGTACAGCTTCATCGACCCTCATGCCCCGTACGTCTATGTCGCGCTTGAACGCCAATTGGCGTTGGCGTGAATTGTCGGATGTAGATATGCTTACTGTAGCCGCAGCAGCGGATGCGCCTGTCTGCAATTTCTGGATAGTGTGCTTCAGGCGTTTTACTGCCACTGTGGTTTTAAGCAGACCGAAAGCCACTATTGCATTTTTGCCCTCTATCTCCATCACTTTGCCAGGGACACCTTCCCCGTCAAGTTTTACGGTGTCTCCGACCGTTATCGGCTTTTCTGTTGCTTTTGTTATCGGCTTGGAGTCTTTTTTCTTACGTTTTGGCGCTTTTTGAAGCAAAGGGTGTCCGGTTTCGGCTTTGGATGCCAATGCTGCACCGTGTTCGCTTAGGTCCTTGCGGGCTTCAATGGTACGTTCGCGTTCGGCATTGGACCGCTTTATCTCATGTATGGTGCGTTCTATGGCGGCGTTGCTTCCTTCGATTATCTGTCTGGCCTGTTGCTGGGCGTCATTGATTATCTCACGGCGGTGTTGCCTTAGAGTCTCGGCATCCTGTTCGTAGCGGGTCAGTACTTCATCTATTTTTTTCTCTTTCTGGCGTATGGCCGTGCGTTTGTTTTCCCAATACCTTTTATCGCGGGCAATGTCTAGCAGGTATCGGTCAAGGTTTATATAGTCGCTGCCTACAATATCAGAGGCGTCTGATATTATTTGTGCCGGAAGTCCGATTTTACGGGCGATCTCAATGGCAAAGGAACTGCCAGGATGCCCTATAGAGAGCCGGAACAGCGGACGCATCTGCTGTCTGTCGTACAACATAGATCCGTTGACCAGACCTGGAGTCTCATCGGCGAAGTGTTTCAGATTTTGGAAATGTGTGGTGATTATACCCCACATGCCCATAGCGTTGAACTGTTTCAGCAATGCTTGCGCTATGGCACCGCCCACTTGTGGTTCTGTGCCTGCACCGAATTCGTCAATCAGCACCATGGAATGCGCTGCGCCGTGGGTGAGGATATATTTCATGTTACCTAAGTGGGAACTGTAGGTGCTCAGGTCGTCTTCAATTGACTGGTCATCACCTATATCTATAAAGATGTCGGAAAATATGCCAATGTGGGAGTTGCCGTACACGGTGGGCATCACTCCACATTGTGCCATGTATTGTACTATGCCTGCTGTCTTCAGCGTCACAGATTTTCCGCCGGCATTAGGCCCGGATATAAGGAGTATGCGACGTTCAGGTGACAGTGTTATGTCCAATGGGATTATCTCGCGTCCTTGGCTTTCGAGCGACATTTTCAGGACTGGATGGCATGCGTGATACCACTCCATTTCTGGCTTGTCGTGCAACGTGGGCATTTCGGCATCGACAAGTGATGCATATTTTGCCTTTGCGTGTATGAAATCAAAATCTCCGAGTATACCGTAGCTGTCCAGCATTTCTGGAAGCGATGGACGGATATCATCAGCTAGGGCTACCAGTATGCGTGTTATTTCACGGCGTTCCTCCATCTGTAATTCCCGTACCCGGTTGTTGGCCTCGACAATTTCCGCTGGTTCAATATATAGGGTCTTCCCGGATGCCGATTCATCGTGGACTATACCGTTGAATTTCCTTTTATGCATAGGCGGCACGGGGATTACAAGTCTTCCGTCACGCATTGAGGGAGTGGTGTCAGGCTCAATATATCCGTCATTGACAGCGCGTGCTATGACGCGGCGCATGGCCGACGAAATGCTTCCCGATATGGAGGATATGGAGCGCCGTATTTCGGATAGTTGTGGAGACGCCGTGTCCTTGACGTTCCCGAAATGGTCGATAATGCGGTCGATGGACCGTATTACGGTTGGAAAAGAGGTGAACCCTTTAGCCAGGTTGTCTAGGACAGGGTAGGGGGTATTTCCGTCCTCGCTGCTGCTGTGGATGAAAAATGAAGATATTACGTCGATTGCTTCAAGGGAACGGCGCACTTTGTGTAGCTCTGAGGCTGGGATGAATGTGCCTTCGACCCTTATGGCCTTTAGCTGAGGTGTGGCATCGTGTATGTTACCGATGGTGAACCCAGAGTCGGAAGCCAGGATGGACATCATTTCAGCTACTCCGTTGAGGCGGGACGACATTATGGCGAAATCAGTAGAAAACGCCATTGACGATACGCGTTCTATCCCTAACGGGGATATGCATAATTGCTTTATGTTTTCGCGGACGGTGTCAAAACCGATCTTTTTTTCAAACGTTGACGGGTATATCACTTGTCTCTTTGGTTTATCAGTCGATGATGATCTCTACCGGGCAATGGTCTGACCCTGTTATGTAGTTGAGTATCCTTGCCGATTTTAGTTCAGGAAGCAGGCGGCTTGAAATCAGGAAATAGTCGATGCGCCATCCGGCGTTCTTCTCACGTGCACGGAAACGGTAGCTCCACCATGTGTATGCATCGGCGGTGTCAGGGAAGAAATGGCGGAATGTGTCAACGAAGCCGCTGTCCAGCAGTCTGGTGAACGCATTGCGTTCCGCATCGGTAAATCCTGGATTCTTTCGGTTTGTTTTCGGGTTCTTTAGGTCAATCTCTTTGTGCGCTACATTCAGGTCTCCGCAAATTATGACCGGTTTCGCCTTGTCGAGCGACATTACATATGCCCGGAATGCCTCGTCCCATTCCCCGCGGTAATCAAGACGGCGAAGTCCGTCCTGTGAGTTTGGCGTATATACGGTGACAAGGTAGAACTGCGCGAATTCGAGAGTCAGGACGCGTCCTTCGTTATCGTGTCCGGGGATACCGATACCTTTGGTTACAGACAGTGGGGTATGACGGGAAAATATGGCTACACCTGAATAGCCCTTTTTTTCTGCATAGTTCCAATATGAAGAATACCCGTCAGGCGCAAAATCAGTCTGGCCTTCCTGCAGTTTTGTCTCCTGAAGGCAGAAAAAGTCGGCATCTATGTCGCTGAATATGTCATTGAAGCCCTTATTGAGCGCGGCCCTTAGGCCGTTGACGTTCCATGATATGAATTTCATGACGGTCAGTCGCCCATTGTGCGCAGGAGCTCATCGTTGTCCGATGTGCGTTCCATGCGGTCTTTGATGAATTCCATTGCCTCAATGGAGTTGCGGTCGCTGAGGAAACGGCGCAGAATCCACATGCGGTTGAGGGTCTCTGTACGCAGCAGCAGGTCGTCGCGGCGTGTGCTTGATGCAATGATGTCGACAGCGGGGAATATACGCTTGTTGGACAGTTTGCGGTCGAGCTGGAGTTCCATGTTGCCCGTTCCCTTGAATTCCTCAAAAATGACTTCGTCCATTTTTGAGCTTGTTTCTGTCAGGGCGGTTGCTATTATGGTGAGAGAGCCTCCGTTCTCAATGTTGCGTGCTGCACCGAAGAAGCGTTTTGGCTTCTGCAGCGCATTCGCGTCAACACCACCTGAGAGTATTTTGCCGGATGCAGGGGATACCGTATTGTATGCGCGGGCCAGACGCGTTATCGAGTCAAGCAATATCACTACGTCGTGTCCACATTCTACCATCCTTTTGGCTTTTTCAAGTACAATTGAGGCTATTTTGACATGCCTTTCTGCCGGTTCGTCGAATGTTGACGCTATTACTTCTGCATTTACGCTGCGGCTCATATCGGTGACCTCCTCAGGGCGCTCGTCAATGAGGAGTATCATTATATATGTCTCAGGGTGGTTCTCTGCGATTGCATTGGCGATGTCCTTCAGCAATATTGTCTTACCGGTTTTGGGCGGAGCGACGATAAGGCCTCGCTGGCCTTTTCCGATAGGGGAGAACATATCCACCACGCGTGTGGATATATTACATGTGCGGCCACTGGTGAGGTCGAATTTTTCATTCGGGAACAGTGGTGTCAGATGCTCGAACGGCACACGGTCGCGGATATATTCGGGGGAGCGTCCGTTTACTCGCGACACCTTCGACAGGCAATAATATTTCTCGCCTTCGCGTGGTGCGCGGATTGTGCATTCAACGACATCACCGGCTTTTAGTCCGGACTGCTTTATCTGCTGTTGTGTTAGATATATGTCATCGGGGGATGAAAGGTAGAAGTAGTCGCTCGAACGCAGGAATCCGTGTCCCTCAGGTACGATTTCGAGAACACCAGAGGCTTCCAGTATCCCTTCAAAGTCATAGGCAGGCATACGCTGCTGTTGCTGCTGGTTCTGGCGGTTCTTCTTGTTCTTTTTTCCTTGCCCTTGCTGTTGTCCCTGTTGCTGCGGTACAGGCTGTCCGGGTTCGTGTATGATTATCGGGGCTGTAGCTGCGGCAATAGCTGCGGCGGATGCTGCCTCTTCCTTCTCTCTCTGAGACCTTGGTACAAATTTCTTGCCGCCGCCACCAGTTGGGAAGAAAGAACTGAATGATGCATCCTTTTTGCCGAATTCCCGTTTCCCTTGAGGCGCTTCCTGTTGGGCATCTCCTTGTTTTGTGCTTTCTTGTGTATCAGCCGGATGAATTTCCATTAGGGCTGTAGATGTTGCATTGGAGGCGGTTTCATCTTTGTGTGTCACGGTCTCGGTTGGGGCTGTTTCCGCTTTCGCTTCCGTGGGTTCTTGGTTGCCGGATGCTTGTATTGTAGGTGTCTCCGTCTGATTGTTTGTTTCCGTTGTGTCGGTGTCTTCTGCTTGCTTTGCTCTTGGTGGACGGCCTCTGCGTCGTTTTGCCGCAGGCTCTCCCTGTGCCTCAGATGTCTTAGATGATGTATCGGGATTGTTTTCGGGGACTGCCGTTTCTTGTGCTGTATTTTCTGATGGCTGTATATTGTTGTTTTCAGATATAGCGTTTTTTTGTGTTGCTTTTTTGCGCCCCTTGCGTTGCTGTTGTCCGGCGAAAGCATCCTGTGTGTCTTCCTCTTCGTTTACAGATGTAGTTGAGGCGGGCTCTTTGTGCTCTTTACGTGGTTTTTGTTCTCGTTGCTTCCGTTGCTTCTTCTCAGGTGTTGCAGTGGCTGCTACTATTGCCTGCTGGTCAAGGATACGGTATATCAGGTCTTCCTTCTGTGACAGGTCAACTTTTTTTATGTCCATGTTTTTTGCGATGGCAACCAACTGGTTGTCATCCATCGCATTTAGTTCAGAGATGTTGTACATATATAATAATGTCGGTACAATATATTATTCTTTTTATAAGTGTTGTGCACGGATGGCACAACTTAACGGCCTAAAAGGTGTCAAGGAATTGAAACGTAGCTGTGGAGTGTAGCTTTGCAGATAGGAGTTTATATAATGTAATAGTGGAATTTTGGCTTTGCCTGATTTGATTCTTCTAGAAAATATTAGCTAAAGCCTAAAAAATGGCATCATTTGCCTTTCATGATGCAAAGTTAACACTTCTTTTGAAAATAACAAAAGATAGTTATTTAAAGTTCAGTAAAAGCGACTAATGGCGGCTTTTTCAGCTATCAAGTGTGTGGCGTTGAGTCGAATTATGCAAATAGGTTGACTTATATTTAACGCATATTAACCCAGCCGGCTATGCAAATGTATTACATTTGTAAAATGTATATTTTACGTCTAAAATTATATATGTCGAATTTCACTTCACTGAAGGCTGTATGTTTGGCCTATGGGTTGTTGTCTGTTCTGCTTGCTGATGCTAAGGTTGAGCATCTGTTGCCTGCTCCACATCAGATAATGTGTTCATCCAGTAAGGGTGGTTTCGTTTTAAATGGAGCTGTTAGCCTAAACGACCCGACGAATTGTGCCTTGTTATCGGATTTTATAGGAAGTAATTGTGAAATCAGCGGGGATGGGCGCGCTGTCAATGTGGAGATTGTCACATTTATAGATAATGCATTTAACCATAATGTCGCAGGCTATCCTGATGAGGCGTATTGCATAGATGTCAGCCACGAGTCCATTAATATCAAGGCTTTGAATAAGACTGGAGTTATACGGGCCACACAGACGCTGATGCAGTTGGCCCAGGGATATGAGGGAGTCCCAGAAATAGAGCCAGTGTCCATTACTGACTGGCCTGCGTTTAAGGTACGTGGATTTATGCATGATGTTGGCCGTTCTTTTATAGATGTGGATGAGCTTGAACGTGAGATCGATCTGCTTTCGCGTTTTAAGGTAAACACTTTCCATTGGCATCTTACGGACTATACGGGCTGGCGTCTATATATAAACGCATATCCCGGCCTGGTGGGAGAAAAGGGGATTACCAGATACCCGGGAAAGTATTATACGCATGACGATGTGAGGCGTTTACAGGAATTTGCGGCAGAACGCGGCATGATGATAATACCGGAGATAGATATGCCTGGCCATTCTCGTCCGTTTCATAATGTTATGGGGCATGCGATGACTACAGTCGCGGGAAAAGCTGAACTGAAGGTGATATTGTCGGAAGTGGCAGAGCTTTTTGATGGATCACCATATATACATATCGGAGGAGACGAGATAAGCTTCAATGACGATTTTTTGATCGAGATGATAGAATATGTACATTCCCTGGGGAAAAAAGTGGTGACCTGGAATCAGTATAATTCCGGTCCGGCGAAGACTGTGGATCCTTATATAATCAAGGCGGACATGACGACAAATTGGGCCACGTCAGGAGTGCTTTCTCCTGGTATCCCAAATATAGACATGCGCTATAATTATACAAACCATTTTGATGTATTTGCTGATCTTGTAGGTATATATAAGTCAAAGATATTTGGCGTTGACCGTGGCACTGATGATGTGGGCGGTACTATTTCCGCTGCATGGAATGATACAAAGACAAAGGCCCAGAATGATATTGTGCGTCAGAATAACATATATGCCAATATCCTGGCATCGGCAACCAGGGCTTGGATCGGTGGCGGGGAGCAGTATATAGAGCAGGGTGGGGT
>VSPW01000071.1 GCA_009775535.1 Muribaculaceae bacterium | reverse complement strand
GCATGGGACGACGAGGCAAGACGCTATTACTGCAATATTGTCGGCAAGTATGGGACTAGTGTACAAGCCGTAATGAAGAAACTGACCGGACAGCCATTCAGCATCATCGCACCTCTGCACGGCCCTGTACTGAGGGACAATCTTGCCAATTACTGGACTTTATATGACAAATGGAGCCGCTATGAACCGGAAACAGATGGTACACTGGTTGCATACGCATCGATATATGGAGGCACTGCAGAGGCGGCACGGCATCTTGCCGCAATGATTGAAGCCACGGGGTCAGGCGAAACCGTCCTCATGGATTTATGCCGGCACGATGTCTCTTATGCTATAGCCGAGGCTTTCCGCCTAAGCCGCCTTGCCCTATGCAGCGCGACCTACGATGCAGGCATATTCCCGCCCATGTATAATTTCCTCCATCACCTGGCATCAAAAAATTTCAGAGGCCGCCACGTGGGGCTAGTCGAAAACGGGTCATGGTCGCCAATCGCCGGAAAATTGATGGGCGACATGCTTGCACGGATGAAAGATATGACGATATCCAGCCCTATCGTAACAATCCGCAGCCGGATGCACAGAAACGACATACCGGCGTTGCAGGCTCTGGCGGCATCCATTACAAAAGCATAAAATAAAGACGGCTACCCCACAACCCTATTTCCCGCTACAATGAGGCAATAAAAAAAGCCATGCGGTAATGCAAAACGGAGCTGTAAGTGTCGGAATGCCCCAAGGCGTCAAAAGCACATTCATTCCTGCCTGGACAAAAACCGTAGCCACAACAGCCGTCAGTCCCATTATGACAGAACGGATTCCTGTCCGGCTGCCTATGCATCCTACAGCAATTGCCGTCAGCACAGGGCTAAAGCCATACAGTCCATCTGCTATACCTTGGCTGTCAGCACCGAACAATATTGACACGCCCAAGGCTACTGCCGATCCTGCCATAGCCCAAAACGCCGCTTTAAGGCTGCCTACAGCAAGAGCAGCTATAAATAGGATGCCGGCAATCCATGAATTGACAAGGAACACCTGCGATATGCCATTTAGCCAATACACCAACAGCGACGTGATGGACATGTCGATATCTCCGCCCGCCACAATTTCTCCACATACAGGCACAGAAGCGACCGCTGCCATATCACGAGATGCGAAAAGAGCTATCCATGTAAGCGACACAAAAGGGAATGTAAGCGAATTGATTTTCCATTGCGCCAGCACATAGTCCATCCCTGACTTCACCAAAGGGGACAATCCAGCAAAAAAGATGAGCAGCAGCCACATCTGCCACGTATCGGCAAGAAAAGTAGGCATGGCACATCCAACCAACACCCCATTGAACCCCCAGAGGCCGGCCCTGCCTTCATTTCGGTCATATCCCATGACCAGGCCTGCCAGAGTTGCAACAGCACCGCCTACAAGTGCTCCCCACCCTACCTGGGGAAAGCCGCCGCCATAAGCGCCACAGAATATTCCGGACAGAAAGAGAATGCCGGAAATGGCATTACGCTGGAACATGACCTGCCCAACTCCGGTCATTACTGCCTTTATAGCGATTATCACACTGTTTCTTTGTACAATCTGCGACATAGAATCTATTAACTAGTACACAAATTTACAATTAATCCTGATAACCGCCAAAACGATAGCGTCAAAGCGGCATCAGTCCACATGTGACAGCCTGTTTTATACAAGTCAGCGTTTTTATATTTTTTATTCCAAATAAAAATTCATACCTTCACGGCATGGAACCGCAACCCGAAAAACGACATATCGCCATATTTGCATCCGGCAACGGCACAAATGCAGAAAATATAACCGCATACTTCAACAATGGGAACAACCAGGCGTACGAAGTGGCCTTGATTGTCTGCAACAAACCTGACGCCATGGTACTGCAACGGGCAGAAAAACTCGGAGTGCCTTCAAAAGTGATATCAAAAGCGCAAATCAATGACCAGGAAACAATGCTAGAATTGCTTGAAGGATACTCAATTGACTTGATTGTGCTCGCCGGCTTCCTGCTTATGATACCGCCATTCCTCCTTGAACACTACCGCGACAGGATTATAAACATACATCCATCGCTACTTCCAAAATATGGAGGTAAAGGTATGTTCGGACATCATGTACATGAGGCCGTTGTGGCGGCACACGAAAAAGAGACAGGCATAACGGTACACATCGTGGACGAACGTTGCGATGAAGGCCGCATAATATTCCAGGCAAGCACACCTTTGTCAGCCTCCGACACACCCGATGATGTAGAACGTAAAGTGCACTCGCTTGAAAGAGAGCATTTCCCACGCGTGATAGAACAGACACTGGCATCTCTTCCCAGCAGATAATGGCCTACCCAAGCCTTGCCGGATAGAATGATTGTTTATTTAACGGTAAGCATATAGCCGAAACCGCGTTGGTTGACAATGGATATGGATGGGTCGCCACACAGGAATCTGCGTAGTTTATGTATGTAGCCGTGAAGGGAATTGCGTTGGCTGACCTCATCACGGCCCCATACGGCCACCATAAGGTCAGAAGCCAGCACTGTCTTGCCGATATTTGCAGCAAGCGGCTTAAGCAACCGCGCCTCAATGTTGGAAAGGCACATCTCTTTGCCGCCAAATGACAGGGTCTGGTTTTCGTCATTGAAAATATATTTGCCTATCCTGAAAGTCATAAATTCCGCATGCGACTGGTCCTGCCTCATAAGCAATGCCTTTATGCGCACAATCAGTTCACGCAACTCAAACGGCTTCCTCAAATAGTCATTTGCGCCAATCCCGAACCCTTCCTCAATATCATCTATCCCGCTCTTGGCTGTCAGGAAAATAATAGGTACGTCAGATGACAAATCCCGTATCTTCCTGGCCATCCCAAAGCCGTCTAGTTTTGGCATCATCACATCGGCCACCACTATATCCGGCTTCTCTATAAGATACTTGGCCAACCCTTTCTCACCGTTTCCAGCTGAAACCACCTTATATCCTGTATCCGACAAAGTGTCTGAAATTATTTTAGCCAGATCGGACTCATCTTCCACCAATAAAACCTTATACCTCATTTCCGCTTAATCTAATTGTAAATACAGAGCCCCCACCCATACGGCTGCATACTGAGATTGACATCCCCATCTTGCCAAGGACCTCCCTTACATAGTAAAGCCCTATCCCGTAGCCGCTGACATCCTGACGGTCGCCCTGGGGCACGCGGTAAAATTTATTGAATATATACGGAATGCTTTTTGACGGAATCCCTATGCCATTGTCAGCCACGGCAATAGATCCGGCGTCAACAGTTACCGTTATATCCACACTGTCTCCCGAATATTTGATAGCATTATCAATCAGATTGTTCATCACATTGCCAAGATGGCTTCTGTCGGCCACCACAGAAATATCATCCTCCAATACAACAACGCTGATATTTATCTTTTTTCCACAACGTGTACGCTGGGCTTCAGCAATCTCTTCCATAAAGGATGCCAACAGGATTTTTTCTGGCCTCAACGGCATCGACTTACGGCGCTCCATACTCATCGCCAGAATACTCTCCACCAATTCTCCAAGATGCCTAAGCTGCCGGTTTGCGATTTCCAGATATTCCTTTTTCCTTGACGGATCATTGGTGGTATCAAAGTTTAGCAAAGCATCATTGGCAGAATATGCGATCGCAATAGGCGTCTTAAGCTCATGGGTCATATTATTTATGAAATCATCCTTCATCTCCTCCAATGTACGAAACTTGGACACTGTGCGGAAAAGATACCGGAACGCGAGAGCAAATGCCGCCACTAGCAATAGTACCGTTCCTATCACCCCTGCCATCTCTGAAAGGATATGACGCGTCAGTGGTGTGATGTATGCCCTGTAATACAACCCACCACCTGGATTATAGCAGATACTGAATATATCATGACGGCCATCACCTATATTTGGATTATTTCTGACAACATCTCCTTTCGCATCTATGATTTCCACGCCTACAAATTCTGGGAAAATACCTTTTTTGTTCAGATGCCTTGTAAATATTGTATCCATTAAGGCAAGATCGACAGGAACATAGTAGTCCAATACTGCATGGAATTGGCTGCCGATAATCTCGATGCATCTATTGGAAAAGTGCTCATCGCCTTTCAACTCCACCTTTTCAGAAGATACCGTCCCATCAGGATAATGTGTTGTCGACACTATATGGCCGGAAGAGTCCTGTGCTGCTGAAATTGCCCCGTGAGGCCTACCATTTGAATCATCATCTTCCGGATTGGCCGTTGCCTCAACCTGAGCATTCTCTGCCCTTGTCCATAGCTCATCGATATCGGCGTCAACCAATGCTGCAATCACATCCCGTTCCACACTATGCTGTATTGACCGGTAAAGGTTTGCCAAATAATAGATATTACAGCAAAATATAGCCAGAATTAAAGAAATAAAGATTATGGAATTTGTCCTGAAGCTTTTCATGTAGCGAAATTACTAATTTCCAGCAATCATGGCACAATATACCTTCAACAAATAAGACTAATTAAGTCAACAGCAATTAGCGACAAAATATAACTATATATAAGCCAATAGATTAAAACAGAAAAAGTGACAGATGCACTGCACTTCCCCCTGACATTCTATGATTTATGCACTATAATACTCTTTACCCATTTTACGACATATGGAGCGGCAAGGCCGGCCAACGCTCCCGAAATGCCGATAATCAGAGCATTGCCAAAAGAAAATCTACCTGTCAGCCACAATGCTCCAGCTACGGCAAGTGCGACGATGACAACGGCTAAAAAGAGTGAAATAATATTTTTCAGCATATACGCGTTTTAATTTAGGATTTATATATAGGACGCACTAAGTCATCGAAAATTACACCACTTATAGATTTTATCCATAGCTCTCGGTAGAATTAATACTTCAATTCACATCGAACCGCAGTAAGGTGGATAGTGTTAAAAAAGATGATGCGTATTATGATTATGATGGCGCTGTGTATGTTATTCTGCGGGTGCGCGAAAAATGGCGCAGAGCGTGGAATAGCCCGTCATCACACATCAGAAGATAAGGATATGAAAGAGATATATTTTGCAGGGGGATGCTTCTGGGGGAACGGAGCATTTCTTTTCGCTGGTGTCCGGAGTGACAGAGACAGAAGTTGGATATGCCAATAGCCGAGTGCCGTCGCCTTCTTATCAAGAAGTATGCAGAGGCACTACAGAAGCTGCCGAAACGGTAAGGGTCATCTATGATCCGGACATTGTTTCGCTGCCATTTCTTATTGATTTATATTTCAAGACTATTGATCCGACTATATTGAACCGTCAAGGCAACGATGTCGGCACACAGTATCGAACAGGCATATATTACACCGATGCAGCAGACCGCGCTGCCATCAATGAGGCTATAGAGCGGGAAAGTATGCAGCATACGCATTCGATAGTGGTAGAAATCAAGCCATTGGATAATTTTTATCCGGCGGAGAATTACCATCAGCAATATCTGATGAAAAATCCGTCAGGATATTGCCATATCAAACCTGGCCTGATGAAGATGGCGGCAGAAGCCAAAGATCCCTATCTGGAGCAAGCCAAGGGAGCAGTAAAGAATAAAAGGATATACCGCAAACCCTCGAATGAAGAGTTACGGCATCAATTGACAGCAGAGCAATATGCCGTGACTCAGCAGGGAGCGACAGAACGGCCTTATACTAATAAGTATGACCAGGAATTTAGGCCAGGAATATATGTAGATATTACAACGGGGCAACCTCTATTCGTTTCGTCAGACAAGTTCAACTCAGGGTGTGGATGGCCGGCTTTTAGCCGACCGATATCGCCGGAAGCATTGACGGAACATATTGACAATTCGCATGGCATGAAGCGGGTGGAGGTGCGAAGCACTATCGGAAACGCCCATCTGGGACATGTGTTTCACGATGGTCCGCGTTCAAAAGGAGGATTGAGATATTGTATTAACAGTGCCTCGCTCCGCTTCATACCCAAATCCGAAATGGAGGCTGAGGGATATGGCGAATACCTACCGTTGGTCGATAGCCTTTAATAGCACCAAACTGAATAACAATGATTTTGCTTGTATTTTCCCGGTATTCACTCAAGTCATGGTTCTGATTGAATTATAAAAACATTACACTCTGCTAATGTTTACGATGAATTTACACTCACAACTCTCATGTTTGCTATCAAAATAAGAAGAAGCATCAGTAATACTTCTCAAAAATCGCAAATTTTGAACAGTATTATAGAATTTCTGAAACAGACTCTATTGGAGGGACTTCATTTGCTGAATGAGAATCGGATACACTTAGAAAAAGATTCATCAGCGGTATATTCATATAATAATGGGTTCGACCAATTGTGATCTTATCCAATAATCCAGTCCCCACCAATGCATTAAGATATCGGGTGGCAGTGGGGCGGCTTACCATTAATTCCTTTTCAAGAAACTCCACTTTAGTATATGGATGGAAGAATAGATTGTTCAAAAGTTCATGGCGATACTGCTTTCCAAATTTAGGCCGGAGTATAGCCTTGAATTCAGTCATTAGTTTTGAAATACCTTTCACAAGCCGAGTTGTTTCGATTGCCGTATCTTCGACACCTTTCAACATGAAAAGAATCCAAGCCTCCCATTCTTCGGCATTATTCTCGTTTTTGTCTCTTATCGCTTGAATTAAGCGATAATATTCTCCTTTGTTATGGGTAATATAACGGCTGAGATATAAGATTGGTAGGTCAAGGCATCCCGTAAGGACAAGATATAAGACACAAATAATGCGCCCTGTGTTCTAAATAATCAACAAGGTTTTGCTGCTCTGTTTTTGAAAGCAAAGCAAACCACTCCTTTGCCTTTTGTAGCACATCGACAAATGTTTGTGCAGATTTAAGAATGCGGGGTGTTAAGTTCATAAGTCAAATTATTGAGTCAGTAAGCGGATTGTCGATAGTTTTCTTATAATTAAAAATAGCCGAAGCTGTAGACGTGTTGGCATAGCAGTAAAGGCAGCCATGAGGGCAGGTGTTGTATGCGCCGATGTCTTTTGAGAGGATACAGCCGCACGCCTTGCGTTGCCCATTGTCTGTCTTGGCGCTATAAAGGAAGTTTTGCAAAAAAGCATCATTAGGAGCAAGATGGCTTATCAGTTCAGGGTCTATGCAGCGGTTATGCTCAATGCCATATCCTGAAAGGTCGATGCGTTCGGCACATGTCGCGAGCCGGAAATTCCAATTATCACGGTTCAAAGTCGAAAGTCGCGATGCAAATTCACGCATAGACCCTTCATACCATTCACGATAATTGATGCCACTTAGCCGAAGATTGCGCGATACTTTTTTATACGAATTGATATCGGCGAAACTGAACACAAGTTTTTCTGTATGGCCGACCAGCGCATCGGCTATGTGCGCGATTTTTTCAAGCAGAGTATCTATATTGATTTTGTCTGTAAGAATGAGTGGATCGAAACGCCATACCACAGGTCCACTGCCGAGAGTATCAACGAGCCGGCGGAAAGTATCTATCCTTTGCACCAAAGATGGAACGTTTGGTTCAAGCCCTCCTGCCTCGTAATCATTAACTGTATACTGAATATAGCACCCGATTCCTCGCTCTTTGAGTACCGACAGGTACGGCAACAGCGGTTCAGGATTCTTCGACCAAAAAACAATGAAACGGGTATTCGCGAATGAAACATAGATATCCTGCCCCGAGAAAGGATTACGCCACCTGATGTAACCTTTTTCGAGACGATGGAAAAACCAATCCGCATAAAACGCCGGAATGTCAGTGGCCCTGCTTGCAGATACTATCAGAGGAGTCTGTGCCAAAAGCTCCGTCCTGTTATCGTTGCATATGGATATGGTCTGATGTTTCATCATATTAAAATTATGGCGGTTATTCAATGGATTAGCGTGATTTGTCAGAATTTGACAAGCAAACTTTGGTATAAAAAGCGATAAAATGCATTATGGCTATCTCGGATTTCTTAAGAACATTGAAATTTAGTCTGACACAATTAACGGCACAATGTCAACGTCCTTATTGCTCACCGAAGCGGAGCTGACGATAAAAGCCCCCCACGCTTCGTAACCGGGAATGGTTTCGACTGAATTAAAATCGAGAAAGTCCATAACTTGCTGAGTTTTGCAGCGAAGTTATGGACTCTATGTCGGTTGCGAAAAGACGCGGTTATTTACAAGAGGGATTTCCAATTGTAACCTCTAAATTTCTGATTTGTCCCCCATATGAGTTTAAAGTGGTTGGACAGTCAATCGTAGAAGTTGAATTTGGAGCTATAAATCTATCAAATATGAGATTGCGACTGAACAGTGTTCTAGTAGTCCATGATTCTTTATTAAACTCCTCTTTACCCATAGTAGAGGTTTCCCCTGTTATCGTGATATTAAGCGAGATAAGAGGTTTATTGGATGCATTGACTATTTTAATAGTAGCTCCAGCAGTAGACGAATTAACCCGTTTTGGATAAACAGTGACCTGAACGTACTCCGTATTGGAGTTGCCGACCATACATGATGCCGTTGATTCTGCATGGATGGCACTTGAAGCGATGGATAACATCATCGCAAACAAGAAAAGTAATTTTTTCATAAGTTTCTAGTTTTGCCTCGGTCATCCTCTCGTTGGCGTTACGTTAGATTGGTTTATACGAAAAAAGCGTAGGAATCTGTATCGGTTGCCGTCCTACTGCTTGAGGCTTCTCGCATTGCCCATCGATAGTTGGACGGCAACGAAGAAGCCCTACGCTTGTATATGCAATCAATGCGTCCGGCTATATTCCTCGCGGAACAGCGCGCCGACAGCAAGATAATTACATATCCACGGGCATCTGTCGTTGCTCATCCCTGACTATCGATAGAAATTTTGCGAGAATTTCAAGCAGTCAAGAATCAGCGCGGATAAACGCTTTTCATTATGTTATGCTTCCCGCCCTCGTCCCCTCGACCGGGGCTTCATGCAGTCTGCATTTGCAAAATTATAAAAATTATCTGATTACTCAGAAAAAATTTGAAAAGAATTTTTGTATGATTTTTCACCGTCTGCCGCCCATGCCGCGTTTGGGCGCGGAAGGTTTCAGCATCT
>VSPW01000070.1 GCA_009775535.1 Muribaculaceae bacterium | reverse complement strand
GGTTTGATATTGCAAATATACAATATTTAGAATACGTTTGTCAAGTATTTCTGCAATTATTTTTATGGCTATTTTTTATTTGATTGTGGGTTAAGAGGATGGAGAATGTTAATTTTACAATTTTTTTGAGGGTTTGTGGTTTCCTTGCTGGCTTCAATCGGCGTCCTCCAGACGCCAGGGCCTGATGGGTCGGTTTTCCGGAGACACCTGCGGTGTCCCCGGTTACTATAAATCGGCGTCTTTCAGACGCCTGCATGAGGGATGGGATTGCAACGTCCTCTTTGTGGATAGCAATATATAATCCTCTATATAAGGATTAAAAGCACCCACAATCTCTTGCCGGCGCTTTTCCAATTTATAAGACTGTTTCTATTACAGGTGATATACTGCTTCAGAGCATCGGCATATTCTTCAAAGGCTTTACGTTCACGTGAATCAAGTTTTTTACGGATTACAAAAGACGATACTATGAACATCAGCAGAAATCCGGCAATTATGGATAAGGAGAGTGGACAGTACTGCAACGCATAATACATATAGGGTGAATTATGCCAATATTGTTATATGAAAATCGGCACGTATCCAAGCCTTTTGCCTGATACGTGCCGATTAAATCTGACTAATATATTATAGGAAGTCTTTTTATCGACCTATCCGGTATCTTTAAATTTCCTCGTCTATGCCGAACTCATCGTCGAATACTTCATCTGCCATTTCCTCAGGCGTAGGACGGGCCGCGGCCTCTGAATCGGAAGATGCCGATGACGGCTTCTTCGGCTTCTGGATTCCTGATTTGTCGGCATCGTGCAATGCCTCCATTATCTTTGCCTCCAGCTCTTCCGCCAGTTCAGGATTGTCTTCTATCACACGCTTGGCGGCATCACGGCCCTGCGCCAGTTTTGCCCCATCATAGCTGAACCATGAACCGCTCTTGCCGATAATGCCATAATCCACACCAAGATCCAATATCTCACCGCTACGCGATATGCCCTTGCCGAACATCACATCGAATTCGGCACGCTTGAATGGAGGCGCAACCTTGTTTTTCACAATCTTGATGAAGGCACGGCGTCCCAGCACATCCTCACCATCCTTGATCGGATTGCGAGAACGTATGTCGATCCGTACCGAGGCATAGAACTTTAGCGCATTGCCGCCTGTAGTGGTTTCCGTAGGACCGAACATAGCGCCTATCTTCTCACGCAGCTGGTTTATGAATATACATGTAGTGTTAGTCCTGGCAATTGTCCCGGTAAGCTTACGCATGGCCTGCGACATCAACCTAGCCTGAAGCCCCATGTTGCGGTCTCCCATATCACCCTCTATCTCGCTTTTCGGGGTAAGCGCCGCCACGGAATCTATTACAATTATATCGATAGCCGAAGAACGGATAAGCTGCTCGGCAATCTCCAGGGCCTGCTCTCCATTGTCAGGCTGTGATATCAACAGAGAATTTATGTCAACGCCGAGATTCTGCGCATAATAGCGGTCAAACGCATGCTCAGCATCAATCATTGCCGCGATGCCGCCTCGCTTCTGAGCCTCGG
Organism: Muribaculaceae bacterium; assembly: GCA_009775535.1. GTDB lineage: Bacteria > Bacteroidota > Bacteroidia > Bacteroidales > Muribaculaceae > CAG-873. The sequence goes on along the minus strand of VSPW01000070.1, from coordinate 7,645 downwards.
CTATAGCATGTATGGCGAGTGTGGTCTTACCAGATGACTCCGGTCCGAATATCTCGATTATACGGCCACGCGGGTAACCGCCGACACCCAGCGCATAGTTCAAACTGATAGAGCCGGAAGGGATAACTTCCACGTCCTCCACAACATCATCGCCGAGCTTCATTATCGCCCCACGGCCGTAAGCCTTTTCTATCTTGCCCATGGCCTGGGCCAAAGCATCAAGCTTGGCCGCCTGTGGATCTGACGCTGCCACAGCCCCTTTTTTAGCCGCCTTTTTAGGTTTGTCGTTCTTTTCCATATCGTATTAAGGTATACATGTTTTATTTATAACACAAAGTTACGACACTCGTTGTGCCAAGCAATAGCACCATAAAGTTAATAAACATTAATTCAATATAATCCCTAAAAAGCCGTGAACAACTTTACCACACCATTGTTATAACAATACAAAGCGAAATTACTTTTTCCATTGCAAGAAATGTGATAATGATTGGTTTATTATCTAACGTGGAGCTACCGTGAGGCCGCTCCACGTTTAGTTTCATGTAAAAAGTCCAACCGTTTAGACAGATGTCATATTCCAGAGAGCCGTTTCAGGTATATGCGGCGGATAAATGCGTCGGCGGCCAGGAGCAACACCAATGCCGGAAGCATCATGGCCACTATCTGCCACGCACCGGCTGCATCTGACATACTTTCGGCAGTATCGCGTATGAACCCCGCTATGATACCCCCACAGCATAATACCAAAAATGCAATAACTGCAGCCGAACCGGCACATAAGCCAACTGCCGCCCACAGCAGCCTCATCCGACGACGACGCCTGTCCACTGCATTTATACGCGACATCGCACCGTCAATGAAATCCGGTGAAAGCGACTTGCCAGCCCCACGTGACTGGAGAGCGTCATATAATGGAGACTGTCTATTCATATCTTTTCGTTATTTGAGTGATTAAAACATATAGCTTCTTTCTGGTCCGCATCAGGCGCACCTTTGCGTTTGATTCACTGATGCGCATTATGTCGGCAACTTCCTTCATCGGCAAGCCTTCCATATAATACAACGTTATTATGGCCCTTTCCTCCACACCCAGGCGGTCAAGAGCTTCCGGCAAAGCCGCAAGACGCGCATCTCCGGAATCAAGCAGGGCATCAACCGTGCTATCGCTTACGGCCCGGAGCAACGACTCTTCAACGGCAACTTCCCTACGCCCCTTGCGCGTATGGCTTATCGACTCATTGTATGCTATCCTGTAAAGCCACGATGAGAACATGCTCCGGCCATCAAACCGCGCAAGATTCTTATACACCTTAAGGAATACATCCTGCGTGATCTCCTCCGCATCCGCTTCATTGTCGACTATCCTGACCACCAATGCAAAAACGCGCTGTGAATAGCTGTCCATCAGTGTGCGGAAACTATCCATGTCGCCATCAAGCACCCGGTTTATTATATGAGAATCCTTGTCAATCACGTTGCTTTAGACGTGGACCTTCGTCTACCGGTTACAAAATTAGGCATAAAAATGTTTTCGCAAAAATATGTAACCTTACAAAACATCATTGCGTCTAAAGGTCGTAAGTTGAACATAAAAACCATACAAATAATGAACCTTACCCCTATTTTCGTCTGCGCAATCATATTCGGTTGCTTCTACAAGATCATTGAACTTTTCGCCCGGCGTCGTGAGCGCATGGCCATAATTGAAAAGATATCGGAACTCACTCCCGACAAGGCCGATGCGGCCCACATATCACGGCTTCTCAACCCATCGCCCGACAACCGTTTCGGCCCGCTGAAACTTGGAGCACTCATAATGGGACTCGGATTAGGCCTGTTCACCTATGTATTGATATCACTCAACATCAATACGTACACATCATATGACAACGAGATCCTGGGCACATCCCTTACCCTAATCGGAGGTGGCATAGGCCTGATTGCAGCCTTCATAATTGAATACCGCATACGTAAATCCGACAAGGACAGAAAATAGCCTAGCCTCCGGACGTCACAAAAACGGCATGGCCCCCATGGAGAAACACCATGCGGGGCCATGCCGTTTTTTGCATCCACCGGAGAACGTCACTCCTCCATCAGCTTGCGGTAACGGCGGCGCACCGGATCACGTCCGTCGTTGTGTGCCCGCTTGTAATCCTCATATTCACTGTATGAGCCTTCAAAGAAGGCAACCACACCATCGCCTTCAAACGACAGTATATGCGTGCAGATACGGTCAAGGAACCATCTGTCGTGGCTGACAACCACTGCACAGCCGGCAAAATCGTCAAGGCCTTCCTCAAGCGCCCGCAGAGTATTTACATCTATATCATTGGTAGGTTCGTCAAGCAGCAGCACATTGCCCTCTTCCTTAAGCGCCATGGCCAGGTGGAGGCGGTTTCGCTCGCCGCCTGAAAGGACACCGACCTTTTTTTCCTGGTCCGCGCCTGTAAAGTTGAACTTCGACAGGTATGCACGTGCATTCACATCGCGGCCGCCTATACGGAACGACTCGACACCCTGTGATATGACCTCATATACTGTCTTTTCAGGCAAAAGGTCATGGTGTGTCTGATCCACATATGCGATCTTCACTGTCTCGCCTACGTCAAAAGTGCCGGCGTCCGGAGTCTCAGAACCCATTATAAGACGGAAAAGTGTAGTCTTTCCCGCGCCGTTAGGGCCTATCACACCGACAATGCCATTCGGAGGCAAAGTGAAATCCAGATTATTGAACAGATGCTTGTGGCTATATGCCTTTGAAAGCCCGCGGGCCTCTATTACCTTGTTGCCCAAGCGCGGCCCGTTAGGGATGAATATCTCCAGGCGCTCCTCCTTCTGCTTCTGGTCCTCGTTCAACAAGCGGTCGTATGAGGCCAGACGGGCTTTTCCTTTTGCCTGACGGGCCTTGGGGGCCATACGCACCCATTCAAGTTCACGTTCCAGGGTTTTACGGCGCTTGCTCGCCTGCTTTTCCTCCTGGGCCATACGTTTGGTCTTCTGGTCAAGCCATGATGAATAGTTGCCTTTCCAGGGTATCCCCTCGCCACGGTCAAGTTCCAGAATCCACCCGGCCACATGGTCAAGGAAATATCGGTCGTGGGTAACCGCAATAACTGTACCCTTATACTGCTGCAGGTGCTGTTCCAACCAGTCAATAGACTCGGCGTCAAGGTGGTTGGTAGGCTCATCAAGCAACAGTATATCAGGCTGCTGCAACAACAGCCTACACAACGCGACACGGCGGCGCTCACCACCGGAAAGAGTCGCTATCTTCTGGTCGTCAGGCGGGCACTGGAGGGCATCCATCGCACGCTCCAGCTTAGAGTCAATATTCCACGCATCTGTCGCGTCTATGCGGTCCTGCAGTTCGGCCTGGCGGGCCATCAGCGCATCCATCTTGTCCGGGTCTTCAAGAACATCCGGATCTCCGAACGACTCATTGACCTTTTCATACTCCGCAAGAAGGTCAAGGACGGGCTGCACACCTTCCCTCACCACCTCTATCACCGTCTTTTCCGGGTCAAGCTGCGGGTCCTGTTCCAGGTATCCTACCGAATATCCCGGAGAAAACACCACTTCGCCCTGGTAGCTCTTGTCAAGCCCGGCGATAATCTTCAGCAAAGAAGACTTACCTGAACCGTTAAGGCCTATGATGCCGATTTTCGCGCCATAAAAAAACGACAGGTATATGTTTTTGAGCACTTGTTTTTGAGGTGGGTATATCTTGCTCACCCCCACCATAGAAAATATTACTTTCTTGTCGTCAGCCATGATTGATTGTTATGGTTGATTTGATACAGTTATGCAAAAAATCACTACCGGCGTGCCTTTGGCCCGTACTTCACAGGATAGTCGCAACGGATACGTCCAGTGGCGATGTTGTTAAGCTTGTTCTTTATAAGCTGCTTACGTATGCCTCCCACATGGTCGATATAGAGCTTGCCCTCCAGATGGTCGCACTCATGCTGAACTATACGCGCAAGGAATCCGCATATCTCCTCTTCATGCGCCTCAAAGTTCTCATCCTGCCAACGCAGGAGTATATGCTCCACCCGCTTGACGTCCTCGGAAAGGCCAGGCAGGCTCAGGCAGCCTTCCCCGCGGCTCACAGGATCGCCACCGAGCACTTCTATTTCCGGATTTATAAGCACAAACTTACGTCCGGCACACTCAGGGAAAGTCTCTTTCACCGGATCTGCATCGATGACCACTATCCGGTCATTGCGCCCAATCTGCGGGGCGGCCAACCCTACACCTTCCGATTCGTACATGGTTGCCCACATCCCTTCAAGAAGTCCGTCCAATCCGGGATAATCCGGCTTAACCTCCTTGGATACGTTACGCAGCACCGGATGGCCATAAAGATATACAGGTAATTTCATTATATTTATATTCAGTATGTTATTGTGTCTTATTGATTTCTACAAATTTACTTACATTCTGCATATTATGCAACAGGCAGGCAAAAAAAGGCTGTCTGCTGACAGCCTTTTCCCTGTATGTATCCTATATCCGGGCTATCAGAAGCGCCACGACATGCCTACCATGACACGCCCTACGCCTATGAACGGATGGCCGTTTGATGCTGAATCGAACAGTCGCTTATCCCATACGGTCATTATCGGTTTCAGATATATATCTATATCTGAAGTGGCCGTCCAGTTGAACTTCAGGCCGCCCTCGGCACTCCATCCTTTGCGCGAACGGTAATCGCTCCATGCGAAACCGCCACCTATCAAACCGATGACATCGAAGCTGCGCTCGGGATCATATTCGAACAATGAGGTGAAGCTAAGAAGATAATCGGCATGCAAAGTGCCGATATTGGCTCTCTCACCGAGCTGTGCGTTGATGAAGTCGTAGCTTACGCCCAGCTGCAGACCGGAGCTGGGTGTCATCCAACGCCCGATCATGGCATCCACTGCACCGGAAAGTTTCCGCGGGCCATTTACAAGCGACTCACTGAACATTGACGGGCCGCCTTCCACAGAAATAAAGTTGCGCCTCGTCATCGCAGATGGCGCACCGTCCTGGCCTCTCCTGCGGTTTCCACCCAATTTATATGTAAGGCCGGCCATAATCCGGAATTCGGGTGTAAGGGTGCGGCTACTGTATCCGCCAAGATGCATTGACAGCAACTGAGGCTCAATAAACAGGTCTATCGAGCGTGACAGCCTGAAGCGGCCCTGCAGTCCAGCCTTAAGTCCATATGCAAATTCATTTCGACCCCGTGAATACTGCGCCACACCGCCATACAGACCAGCGATTGCCGTGACATCAAAAATCCGGTCAGGATCAAACCCGCATGAAAGCGATGAAAGGCTGAGCATATAATCTGCGCCAAGGCCGAGGGTCATGTACTTGACCCCGCTCATATGATATTGGTAATCGGCGGTAAGACGCCATGCCGAAGCCGGGGTGAACCATTTGCCCAGACCTATAAAAAATGCCGCGCTATTGCTGTCGAATGATGTGACGTTAGAGAACGGCCCTCCGGCAACGGTTATAAAGAATTTGCGCGAATCCTCATAGTCCCTACGTGCGGCATCGTATCCGCTATATGCGCTCCCGGCGTTCTGCCTGCTTCTGTAGCCAGATGCATCCACCTGATATCTCAAGCCAAGGCTGACCGATGCCAGCATATCTATATTACTTCCGGCATCCGTATGATAGTAGTCTGAAAAATTTTTGTTGAACACACGGACACGCGGTTCAATATACAGGCCGAGTGTAGGGGTCATATTCCACATCCACTGTATACCTGCACCGAAACCCAAATATGTGTGTCCGTCACTATCGCCAGGGGCTGCCACGACACCACCGAGGCTGATATTTGTTTCAAAATGGCGTCCAGGACGGTAACCGGCAAAGGCAGAGTTGAGATTCCACATATAATCGAGGTCAATCATAGCCAGCATAGGACGTCGGATATCAGTCCTGCCCATCTTGCCTATAGTGCCCGACAGGCGTATGCCTGATGTCGCCGTTATCCATTTACCGATAAACATAGTGCCCTCAAATCCGACACGGTTCTTCAGGTCCGTAAACAATCCCTTGTTGACAATCCCTGACATTGAGCCTGATATACCATAAATGATATTGTCTGCAAAGGTCTGGTTTTTGAACTCAGCAACCCCTTCCCTGCGGGTACGCCCCCACGGCATACGGTATCCAAGGCCAAGCATCACCGAAGCCCTCCAGTCGTAGCGCTTCCATGTGCTCACACCGTCGAGCCCATCGGTATATACGCCGAGCCTCGGCTCGACGTATATAAATGTAGACGGTGTGGCATTATAACGGAGCTGAAGGCCCATATTCACGCCGAAGGCCTGTTTCCACGTGCCTTTATATTTCAGCGCCTGATATCCTAGCCCGAGAGCGCCTATGACCTCAAATTTCCTGTCAGGATTATCCTTGCGTACCAAAGACGAAAGGTTCATCAGATAGTCCACTGTACCTCCTATGAAATAAGGATGGCCACCATATTGCGAAGGCTGGCTTCCGGTATTTATGCCGATCCTCATACCATGGACCGGCGTAAACCAATCGCCTATCGACAATCCGCCCATAGCACCCGGCTCTCCGATAGCTACAGTGCTGTTATGCGCTCCGTTCCACAGCACACCGCCTTCAGCTGTCAAGAAAAGCCTGTCCCCAAACTTACGTTCCTTGAAACGCTCGTTTCCGGCCACGGGCTGAAGCCTGTAGTCAAGGGCGTTGAACTGCACCGAATCACCAGCCTCCCTAGCGGCAGCCCCAAACATGGGGACTGCCATAGATGCAATGGCACAGGCAGATGCCACACGCAATGCAAAATATCTTATTGTCTTCATTCTCATTCTTCTTCTAACAGATCCAACAAATCGCCATCGACCTTTGCGATTTCCTTTAACGACGGGTCAAGACGGAACGCATTCTCCATATGGTTGATAGCCGCCATGACTTCATCGACACGGTTGGCGGCAACAGCCTTTATGTATTCTTCCTTTGCCGACCCACCAAGCGCCTTAGCCTTGGCCCAAGCCTCGTCATTGGCCTTAAGTGCAAGCAGCAGGAGCACTTCATTGAACGGTGAGTCCTTCGATATTTCAGCGATAACATCCTGGTACTTGCCATTCAGCGCCTTGGTTATGATTTTCGCCTTATGGAATACTCCTTCATCAGGAAGCTCAAAAGCAAGTGAATCAGCCTCAAAGTAGTTCCCAGCGCCAAGCGATGCAATCAACTGGTTCAGACGGGTCTCATTAGGGGCTTTCGCCTTATCCTTAGCAAGATACGGACGCAACAATTCTACATCTGGCTCTCCTTTCCTTATAAGTATGGCAGCCAGGTCGGTAGCGGCGACAGTAAATTTGGGATGCACCTCAAGCGCACGGCGGCAAATAGCCTCTTTCTCGTCAAGCGAGTCGGCAAGTGTATACAGTCGCCAGAACTCATGGCGTGAAAGGGCCGCACTGTTGGTACTATACATTTCCGCAATTTCATCATCTGTGAGATATCTGTAAATTGACGACGCAAAATCATAGTCCACTTTCCTCAGGCGCGGCAGATATTCGTCCGTGATAAGCGGACGGTAGAAATTGGTGGAGTAAATCGCCCTTGACTGCCTGTTGATATTGTCGGGATAACGGTCTATTAT
>VSPW01000007.1 GCA_009775535.1 Muribaculaceae bacterium | reverse complement strand
ATAAGCGGACGGTAGAAATTGGTGGAGTAAATCGCCCTTGACTGCCTGTTGATATTGTCGGGATAACGGTCTATTATCGCCTCAACGGCATCAGCTTCCGTCACGCGGCCATCAGCACGGAGAAGTTCCACCAGGCTTTCCCATCTCTCCACCGAAGCATCCGACTTTATGTCGATTGCCTTTCTGGTTGAAGGGTCAAGCTCGCCAAGTATAAGGTCCAGGGCCGACTTCATACGTTCCTTGGCCAGGCCCAGGTTCAATTCGTAACGACCTTCAGGCGATGCCGTTCCTGATATGGATATACTCTTCAATGCAGCATTAGGATTGCTCTCTATCTCCCGCAACTTGCCAAGCATCTTGTCCAACTCCGCACGGTTGTTGCCAAGCTCAGGGTCAAGCTTGGTTGAATTTATCTTGAAAGTAAGGTTGACATTACCCTTGGTGGCACGCAACTGCATCTCAGGCTTCGGAAGATGCTTTTTGTCCTCGACAAATGTACCGGCAAAGCTATAGTCAAGAAAACGCAAAGGATTGATTACGCCACGCGCAATAACGGTGGTGTCACCGTATATTATATTATTGTACGTCTCCATGGACATCATCATGTCACAACGGAAATCGTCCTTGGGATTCTCAACATATGCCGAATCACGGAAATACAGCACATCATCTTTCCCTGAACCGGTTGTCTTCACTGTCACAAACTTCGACAGCGGGTCATCTTCCCCATGATAGTCATACATACGCTCCTGGGTGATAGCATATTTCCTGCCATCGAATACCACCGGATCGAGATACATGACCTTTTTCCTGGTAACATTATATATGGCCGGCTGCACAATCATACGGGCCTGGGATGAGAACAATTCATGCGGAATCTTTACACGGGTCTTTATGTGCAGGTAATTGCCTTTGACATCAATGTCGGTAGGCTCTGTCAGCACTTTGTTTGTGACACGCTTTGCCTTAACAACCACCTCATTGAGGCCTACCGCAGACCGTTGCATCTGCACATCTATATTTATGCGCCCGTCCACTTTCACATCCTGCTTCTCGCAGCCGAGTATGCTGAATGAAAGTGTCCCGTCGCCGTCAATGGTGACCATGAACTTTCCTTCCTCATCGGTAGAGCCGATAAGATGATGGTCAGAGGCATCATATATACTTACAGGCGAAAGGGGCTCTCCGGTAAGCGCTTCTGTCACCTTACCCCTGACATTGATCTGCCGGGCCATCACGCCTGCCGCTGTGAATAGTATCAGGCTTGAAACAGTTATTATCCGTAAGGATTTAGCTATATTCGACATAATCTACTTAAATATGTATGAGAACGACACGCCAAGACGCATCGGTACAATAGTCCATTTGCTATAATTGATGTTTTCAGGCTTAGGCTCATACGACCTGTATTTGTATGCCCTCATCTTGCCCACACCGATACCGGCCGTAAACTCCACATTCCAATGACGGCTCAATACCAGGGCATAACCATAGGTAAGACCACCGGCGATTATATCGCCTTCATATATCCTGCTTCGTATCTTGGTGTCATAGAATCCTCCCAGCAATGCCAGGCCCATATAATGGCGCGCCATAGGACGGTTGAACCAATAACGCAGCTCTGGCTGTATCCGCATATTCCGGTTTGACACATCCATTATCGATACATCAAACGGATTGACGGCAACACTTATATCAAATGAAAATCTTGGCGAAAGGCGTGTCTCAAGACCAAGGTTCGGTGTCATTGTCAGCCAATCGATTGCGTTTGTCTTGATAGCGACCCTCTGCGCATAGCCATCAAAACATCCCATGGCTATCACCGCAAAAAGCAAGCTCCTTAGAAATTTACTCATATAAAATAATTTGCAAATATTTATCTCCCTATTGAAACGCAACGGCCCACACAAATCAACTTGCAGAGACCGCCTTTTGTTTTTCGGGCGCAAATGTACGAAAAAAATCGCAATTATTGGCAATCAAAACATCCCCTCTTTATAAGCAAACACATTAAAAACACAGCAGTTACCCCACACAAATGCTCCGAACGGGATGCATTTCAATAACCGGATGTCTGGTATGCCCTGCTCTGGAGATAATCATTCAGGATTATGGTCGCGGAAATCTCATCGACCACGGCCTTTTCGCGCCTGGCCATTTTTTTCATCCCGGAATCTATCATGGCCCTATGCGCTAGCACCGACGTGAACCTTTCGTCAAAAAAATCGACAGGGACAGGCGCGATTTCCTTGCGCAGCCTATTTATGACAGGCGTGAGGTAACGCATTGATTCTGAATCCTCTCCACGCATTGTTGTCGGATGTCCCACTATGACAGCGTCCACTGCCTCTTTCGCTATATATTTCTTGACAAAATCCAAAAGCCCATGCGTAGGCACGGTGACAAGGCCCGTCGCCACAATCCGCAGAGTATCCGTCACCGCAATCCCGCAACGCTTACGGCCGAAATCTATCGACATTAATCTTCCCATGGGCACAAAGTTACGAAAAATCATCGACACGGCATGAATATAAAAACCGCCAGACACCTCTTGGCATCTGGCGGCTTTATCAATATCTATGTCAACGCACTTATCGGCGAAGTATCTTGACAGATTTTACTATCCCGTCATCTTCACGTATCACATGCAGGATATATACCCCGGAAGAAAGGTCTGGCTGTATGGCAACCTTGCCGCCACGGACATAGCGTCCAGTCCACACCAGAGATCCGGTAAGCCCATAGACATTCACTATATGGCTGACGCCATCAGGCATATCCACATATAACGTCTCGGCAAACGGGTTTGGGTATACCGTTACGTCCAGTCCGCCCCCGGACTCTACGCCATCTATACCCGACACCTCCTTTACAACAGACACCGGTATGTCGTATGCCACACCTTCCTGTATCGACTGCGAAAAAGCCCCTCCTGACAACTGATTCCATGCATTGTGATAGATTACACGCAAACGACATTCCCCCAGCTCTGAGTCAGCCGGGACATCAAGCCCATGCGATATCGACATCACATCGTCATAGTTTCCGAGGATATTGTTAGCAGGCGGACGCTGACCATACACCTTTTCTTCCGTGAACGCACCGTCTGCATCCCAATCCGAATATATATAGGCCTGGTTATAGCGTAAGTCCTGATATACAGTAGATGTCGATGACGGACCGGCCGCATTTGCCGCCAGATTAAGCGTGAATGAAGAGCCCGGAATGACAGTCAGCTTGTCTTCAAGCAAAGTATACACCGATGCCGGTGCGGAATCATACCGGCGGTCTATATCATTTGCAGCCCCGCTGGTAGATATACGGGCCACATATGCCTTGCCGTCGCTGTGCATTGTCCCGGACGGAACGGTATATTCCACAGGCGGCTTAGGTGCACGGATGTTTACATTAAGGTCATAGACATATCCCGACTGTACCGGACCGGCAGCCAAAGGTTCAGCCTTGTCCATCACGATACGTACACGGTACGTACCTGTAGGGATACCGTCCGTAGCCTCCACATTGATAGTATAGGACTTCCCGTCAGCCGAGCCTACCAACGGCAGCATTTCTGACTGACTGAACAACTTGTCATTGTCCAGGTCTATCCATGCCGCCAACTCGATATCCGCATCTTTGCCTGTCTTTGTCACATCGGCCCTTATCTCATAGTCCTCGCCTTGGACAAGCTGCAGTTGCGGAAGTATGCGTGTATATAGCCCTTCGGGGAATCCTGACGATGAATATCCCCATTCATTATCTTCAACAGTGATCGAGCTAATATATGCATCATCTGACGCCGATCCTTCAGGCACGTCATACCCGCCACCGGCCGACATATCTGCCCCCGGTGTAAACCTCAGTTTATAGGAGTAAGTGCCTGACGAAGGGATTGTATATTTGTCAATTGCGTCCGGGCCGCAGCTCTTGTTGCCGAGCCCGCGCTGCATGTAATCCAGGTGAAGGACAGTCTGCTCCATAGGCCTCAATTCAAAATCGTGGCGGCAATCCCTCAGATCGGTATCCGTAAAATGCAGTGCGGAGAAATTGACACGCCCCTGAGATTCGATAAGCAGGCTGTTGCCTTCCCTGTCCGAGAACCTTACATACCGCATATCTTCGCGGTTGCCCATTGTCTGGGGGTTTACATAATGCTCACGCATTTCAGATACCGTTGTACGGTAAATCCCGGCAAACGAACCGGTCTTACGGTCTACATAGTTGGCCAGCGGGCCGCGGGCATAATATTCCACCTCTTCCAGTCCTGGGCTAAGCTGCATCGCAAGCCCCAGACGGCGCAAATCACCAGACCGTGGAGTGAACGACACATCCATGTCCATACGGCCATCCGAATATATGGTGTAGTCCACCCGGTACGAGCACAGGTATCCGGCAGAATGAACAGCCGACACTTTAACGGCAGCCGCATCCTGACGCGTACCGTCCAGCACTTCATACGAAAAGTCCGTAGTGCCTACCGATGGTGTTGACGAAACATTGGTATCATTCTCTATATAACGGAAGTTGTCATATTTAGGACCATTGCCTTTATATATATACTCATTGCCTCCATACGACATTGAAGAAAGGAAACCGCTGCTGTTGAACGCATATACGAAATTAGATCCGGTTATTGTCACCCCGCCATTCTCTGTCACCACCATATCGGCAGCAAGTGACGATGTATCGACCTTCTCCAGCTCGGGGCGCTCAGAAATGGTAAACTGGTCCTGTGCCATGACATGGCCCTTTTCGCACCAGTCATTGCCCTGTTTCTGCACAAACTTTACATTCAGCAGGTATTCGGCATCATCAGCGGCCTTGCTGTAGGGTATTGACAGCGTCTTGCTTCCCTCCGGCTCGAGCGCAAAACCGGTAATACGGCCGTCCTCAACCTTAACGCCATCGCGCAGGACCTCCCAAACGATATCAAACATATCAAGGTTGATGAAATCATATGTGTTGTCGACCACTAGCGTACGTGTCGACGGATCAAATTTCGACATCTTCACATATTGGTAGACATGCTTCACCTCCGCAAGTTTGGCCGAAGGTGAACGGTCTGGAGTAAGTATCCCGTTAGAACAGAAATTCCCCTGATGCGGCCCTGGGAAGTCATAACCGGTATAATATCCCCGCATGTTTCCCGATGCTATTTCTTCCGGCTTGTATATGGCCTGGTCCACCCAGTCCCATATGCACCCACCGATAATCCGGCGGCTGTTCTCAATAAGATCCCAATATTCAGTAAGGTTACCTATCGCATTACCCATGGCATGGGCATACTCACACACAAAGTGCGGACGTGAGTCCCCCGAATAGTCATTCGATGTAAGTGTCGACAGCGAAGGGTACATGTTTGAAGTCATATCGGTATAGCTCCAGTTGCCCTGCCCCTCATAGTGTATGATACGGGGATCAAGCGCACGCACGCCGTCATATGCCTTGCGGAAATTTGAACCGCCGCCGCTCTCATTGCCTAGCGACCAGAATGCTACCGATGGATGGTTGCGGTCTCGCAGCACCATCCTGGTAGCGCGGTCAACAAAAGCCGGTGCCCAGGATGAAATGGACGATATGCCGGTATTGGCATGGCACTCTATATCTGCCTCATCCATAACGTACAGCCCGAAATGGTCAAACATGGCATACATCTTGGCCTGGTTCGGATAATGGCTTGTACGTATCGTGTTCAGGTTGTTCTGCTTGAACATTATTACGTCCGAAAGCATCGACTCCAACGGTACGGCACGACCGTATAGCGGATGGGTATCATGCCGGTTCGCCCCCTTAAAGTATACCTTACGCCCGTTGACATGCACAGCCGTCCCTACAATCTCTATATGGCGGAATCCATATTTCGTTGAGAACGCCTCAACCTCCCGCCCGTCAGCATCAAGGAGCGATACCATCACTGTATACAGTTCCGGGGTCTCTGCCGACCAAAGCCTGAGACCTGTAAGCGACTTTGCCGAAAGCGTGATTTCTGTCTCACTCCCGGGCTCCAGCCCTGAGACTGTCTTTGTGCCCAACGAGGCGACCACCTCCGACCCGTCAGCATCAAGGAGTTCAACCTTTGCCGTAACTGATGAGGCCGACGCCGATCGGTTGGCGATGGTGAGCTTAACATCCATCGATCCGGATGTATATCCTGAACCTGAATCAAGGGATGACGTGATGTAGTGGTCGCGTATGAATGTCTCCGGCACGGCATATAGGTTGACATCGCGGAAAATGCCGCTCATACGGAACATGTCCTGACACTCAAGATAGCTTCCGTCCGACCACCGGAACACCTGCACCGCCAACGTGTTGTCACCGCTATGTGCAGCCTCTGTTATATCAAATTCATGATCATTGTTAGCGCCCTGGGTATAACCGACATACTGGCCGTTGACCCATATATATGCGGCAGAATATATGCCTTCAAAATTTAGCATCAGACGCATGCCATCCCATCCGGAAGGCACATTGAACGTCCTTACATACGACCCGACCGGATTGACACCGTAGCCTGAATATCCGCTCCTGCGGGTAATAAAAGGCGGATTATTGGCATGGGGATACTCGACATTGCAGTATATAGGCTTGTCATAGCCCTTCATTTCCCAGTTTGACGGGACGTCAATATCATCCCACCCGGAAACATCATATCCCGTCTTAAAAAAATCCATGGGCCTTTTAGACGGCTCATCTGAAAATTTGAACTTCCACTTTCCGTTTAGCGACTGCACCAGTGGAGATTCCGGCCTCTCCCATGGCCTGGCATAGAAACCAGCGTCAGCCTTCACTTCCGCCACCGACCTATACGGCACATATGTAGCATGCCCGCTCTCCTTGTTCTGTCCAAACACAGTCTCGTCCTCCCAGTATTCTCCCGGAAAATCCGAGCCAACGGCTTCAAATCCGCTACAGAGCACACAAACAATCCCTATAAGGAACGTACGAACTCGATCTAACACAATTAATCTATTCATGATTGGTATATAAGAATTAAGGTTATGCAAACCCAATATAAAATCACACTTAATGAACATCCTTGCAACAAAGCAATTAAACCGGGACAAATATACGGATTTTCTGACTATTACATACGGAAAACGCTAGAGTATTTAATAAGGCTCTAGCGTTTTATGACAAAAATGGATCTACTTCCCGATTTTTAACATTTCAGTTAGCCTGGCCACTCCTTCCGATGCGCCCATACGCATAACTCGCACCCCGGGAGGCACTGCGGCCGGATTCGGGTCGATGTAATATACCGGTACTCCCCGGCGCACATAATGCAGCAGGTTTGCCGCCGGATACACCGCCAGAGAAGTGCCTATTATCACAAAGATATCTGCATCGGCTGCAAGCCTGGATGCCTGTTCCATATTCGGGACAGCCTCCTGGAAAAATACGATATGAGGCCGTACATGGCAGCCGTCTATCACAGTATCCGGTGTGGTGTCCATACATCCCGGTTCAAGCGTATACACCTTGTTCTCATCATCCACCGCACGCACCTTCATAAGTTCTCCGTGCAGGTGCAGGACTTTTGAAGACCCGGCACGTTCATGTAGGTCATCCACGTTCTGGGTTATGACGTAGACATCATAATCCTCCTCCAGCGCAGCTATACCGGCATGTCCGGCGTTGGGGACTGCCTCAACAAGCTGCCGTCGGCGCTGGTTATAGAATTCATGCACAAGTGCAGGATTGCGCAGATAGCCATCGTGGCTTGCCACCTCCATCACAGGATAGTTCTCCCACAGGCCGCCGGCATCACGGAATGTTGAAATCCCGCTCTCGGCGCTCATTCCTGCACCGGTCGAAAATACAAGTCTCTTTTTCATTTCAGGCTATATCCGGCTATCGACAATATTGTCTCAGGGATTTCCGTATTGTCGCAACCCTTACCGAAACGTTCCGACCCTACGCCTACAGCAAATACAGGAACTGGATTGCCTGTGTGGCTTCCAGAGGTGAATCCCATACCGATCACATTGTTGAATACCTTGAACACCTCAACGGCGAAAGCGTTGAAGTTTGAATACAGCGTTTTCTGGTCTGCCGAATTCCGCATTTCAAAAGTTGCGTCAAAAAGCGACTTAAGCGACTCCTCCTGCTGCCCGCTCACCGGCACATGCACCCAGAAGCCAAGATTGTCGGCCAGATACTCCTTCATGTCTTCCCAACGGTAGGTACGGCGGCTCTTCAGCAGGCCTTTGCAATATGCCGAGAATTCCTCCTTCGACACTTTCTGGTAGTCAATATAATGCAAGTAAGCATTATAGCCGGTAAAGCCACATCCCACCGACGCTCCACCCGTCTCATGGTCGGCAGTGACCACTATAAGGGTCTCGTCTTTATGGTCAAGGTAAAAGTTATAGGCAATCTCAAGAGCCTGATCAAAAGCGATAACCTCCTTTATGAGCGCACCGCCATCATTTGCATGACCGGCATGGTCAATTGTACCGCCTTCCACCATCATGAAAAATCTGTCAGGCGACACCTTCATCATATGGTCCAGACATGCCTGAGTATATCCGGCCAGCGTCTGCGCCCCTTTAATGGAGTCAATGGCATAGCCTATATTGTTGGGGCTGTCTGCATTATTGCTCAACAAGAGTATCTTTTCCGAATCCACATCCTTAAGGCCGTCCAGACCGTAGACCACCTCAACATTATTCTGCCTGAACACATCCAGGATATCCGTCGGATTACCGTCGCCGTCCTTGAGCCCCCTTAGGCCGGCCCCGGCTATGAACTCATATCCTGACTCTGCAGCCTGCTTCTCTATCTCATACGACATCCCGCGGTATGGGACATGCGCATAGAACGCACCCGGGGTGGCATCATCAGGCGACACGGAAGTGACCAGTCCGATCCCATATCCGTTATCCTTAAGCACACGCGCCATCGATGTCACCGACACCGTATCGGCATCCATGCCCAGCATACCGTTTTTTGTCTTGCTACCGCAGGCCAGCGCCGTACCAGCCGCCGCCGAATCAGTCACAGGCGACGAAGCCGAATACGTATATGCAAGCGATGTAACCGGGAATGATGTCATCACCAAAGGACGTGCATTATTCTGCACCATACGCACATATGTCTGCGTTGCTGACACCTGACCCAGCCCCATGCCGTCTCCGATAAAATAGAAAACATAACGTGGAGCTCCGTCAGGAGCGGCGGCGGCGGCAACCGCAGCCATAAGAGCCATACCGGCAAAAAGGTTACGCATTTTTATCATATTACATATTTTTATTTTTCATGTCATGTAGTTCTCTATTTATATCGAGCATCGGCTCTATAAAGTGGCGGTCATTACACAGCCTGGGCACTTTACGCTGTCCGCCGAGCTTGCCAGTCGATGCCAGCCAGCGGTCAAAAAGACCCTCGCATGCCGCCTCCACCTTAAGCCTAGCCAAGAATATGTCATGAGTGCGTTTGGCCTGATAATCGGAGTTCTCCTGTTGCAGACAGCGGTCAAGCGTATCTGCAAACACCTCCAAGCCTCCTTCCGGCATCTCCGTGAACTCGATAAGCCATTGGTGGTGTCCACGTGAACTGCCGGTCGTATATACAGGCGCGGCCGTGTAGTTGGCCACCCTCGCGCCCGTCAGGCCACATGCCCTGGTTATGGCCGCATCCGCATTGTGTACCATCAGCTCCTCCCCGAATGCATTTATATAATGCTTTGTCCGGCCAGCAATGACTATTTTCAGAGGGTCAACGCTCTTTACCGTCACAGTATCTCCCAACGGATAGCGCCAAAGGCCATTGCATGCGGTTATCACAAGGGCATACGTCTCTCCTTCCTCTACTTTCCACACGGGCACGGCCTCAGGAAACTCCTCATCGGCCTGTCCGGCCGGTACAAACTCATAGAAAGTGCCGGCATCCAGCAACAGCTGCATCGAAGAGTCTTCCATGTCGGTCTGCACCGCAAAAAAGCCTTCTGAGGCGTTATATGTCTCCAGATACCTCATCTTGCTGCTGTCTGTTATGGCCCTGTACTGTTCCCTGTATGGCCCGAAAGCTATTCCGCCGTGGAAGAATACCTCCAGGTTTGGCCATACGTCATGTATCGTAGAAGCACCGGCCTTGGCTATAACGCTCCTCAGCAAAGTAAGAAACCATGACGGCACTCCTGATATATTGGTTATATCCTGGCCGATGGCGGCATCGGTCAATGCCGGAAGTTTCTCCTCCCAGTCAGACATAAGGGCCACATCTTTTGACGGCACACGGAAAGCATTAGCCAGAGGATTTATGTTGGCGATAAGATTTGCCGACAGGTCACCGACACGCACACCAGGCGGCAGACCGGAAAGCTCGTTGGAAAAGCTTCCGCCAAGTATGAACGCCTTCCCCGAAAACAGGCGGCTGTCTGGATATAGGTCAAGGTAACTGGCCACAACATACGCCCCTCCACGGTAATGCTGACGCGAAAAAGAATCACGCGTGACAGGTATGTACTTGCTTTTGCCGTCGGAAGTCCCGCTTGATTGCGCAAAGCTGCGCGTCACACCGGGCCAGAGTATGTCCTTGCCCCCGGATATCATGTCCATCACCATACCGCGTATTTTGCCATATGGCATCACTGGCACACGGGAGGCAAAATCATCATACCCCCTTATGCTACGGAAACCGTATTTTTCACCTATCAAAGTATGCAGGCCCTTGCGCAACAACCACTCTAGTTCGCGGCGCTGCACTACTGCCGAATTGCCCACCCAACTGCGGCAGGCCCTGATCTTCGGAGCAAAAATAGGACGTGCTAATGGCGTGAAATCAAACATCTGACAAAGATAACACATTTATTCCTAAATAGGGTTTCAACAGATGTAAAAAATATGCGCCCGACACTGCATGTATCCCTATGGAATGTCGCAATCATATCAACACCAGCACGTTTTAACTTTTTTATTGCCTTTCGGATAATATTAGGTAACTTTGCCGAATGAATTTCGGTCATATCCGTCAGATGATAAAGCCATGGATGCTGCCAATAGCCATGCTTGGAGGCATCCTGTTCCACGGTTTCATAGACAAAATCGCCTTTCTTGCCCCATATCTCATTTTTGTGATGCTTCTAGTCACATTCTGCAAGGTAAAGCCGTCCGAATTCAAGGTAACAAGGCTCTCGTGGCTACTTCTTTCCATACAGATATTCGGCAGCATCGCCGTATACCTGGCGCTCAGTCCGTTCAGCACCGATGTAGCACAAGGGGCATTCATATGTGTATTCTGCCCTACAGCCACCGCAGCCCCGGTCATAACAGGCATGCTGGGGGGTAGCGTGCCGCGGCTGGCCACATTCTCTATAATAAGCAATATGGCCGTCGCTATATCAGCGCCGATATTGTTCCCTGCCATCACGGGGGCACATGCGGCAACAGGCACACTGGCCACATCGTTCCTTACTATCGGAATAAAAGTTTTCCCGCTCATAATCGTCCCGCTGGCACTGGCATTCTTTTTGCTGTATACCCTCCCGGGCGTACACAAGGCCATCGCCTCACACCAGTCCGTATCGTTCTACATATGGGCAGTATCGCTTTTCATCGTGGTGGGGCGTGCGGTAAGCTTCATAATGGACGAGCCGTCTGGACGTATACCGGAAATGGCCGCACTCGCCCTTGTGGCGGCACTGATGTGCATGGCGCAATTCTATGCAGGACGGGTGATAGGCAGGCGCTGCGGCGACCGCATAGCAGGAGCTCAGGGACTGGGGCAGAAAAACACAGTCCTGGCCATCTGGATGGCACTAACCTACCTTAACCCCATAGCATCTGTGGCCCCGGCGGCATATGTGGCATGGCAAAACACCATAAATTCCCTGCAATTATACCTTAAAACCCGCCAAAAGGGCATTTAACTTAATATCAATTAAACATACGCGTGTCCGCGTTTGTTTCAAATTTACTCATACAAAACAACGACTCAATACAACTATTATGGACAGCATTTTTGACATATTGTTGGGTCTCCCGCTCTTCAAGGGCGTCAGCCGAGAAAAAATCGAGGAAATCGTAGAGGTTTCCAAATTCCACTTCCTGAAATACCTTCAGGGAGAAATTATCGTAAAGGCCGGTGACCCTTGCACACACGTGATGTTCATAATATCAGGCAGCGTAAGGTCCACAGTCGTTAACTCCGACGGACGTTTCAGGGTTGCCCAGACGCTAGGCCCGTCAAACGTCATAGCCCCCGATTTCCTGTTCGGACGGTATACATCCTACCCTTGCATGGTGACATCACAGGAAACCACCGGAATCCTGCAGATATCAAAAAACGACTACCTGAACATACTGAACAGCGACAGGGTATTCCTTTTCAATGTGCTCAATATCCTGTCCATGAACGCACAGAAAGCTGTAGTCGGGATTCTCGCCCTGACAGAAGGGTCGATCGAAGAACGTATCGCCCTGTGGATAACAGCCCTTTCACAGCCCAACGGAAAGGACATAGTATTGACATGCCGCCAGCGAGACCTCTACTCTTTCTTCGGAGTCCAGCGCTCGTCCTTCCTAAACGCCCTGGAAAACATGAAACAGAAAGGCATGATCGAATACACCCAAAATGAAATAAAGGTAGTGGAGCGGCGGGCTCTTGTCGCACTCCTGCACCACTATACCGACGGAGGGGAATAGACCACATTACATTAACGCAACAACATCAAACGCCGGACTCCAATGCCCGGCGTTTGATATTATGTATTACTAAATATATGTACAATAAACATAAAAACAGTTAAAGAGGTTCGTTCGTATAAAAATATAACATATATTATATAATTTTGCCGCCAATATCATAGTGCTGACGGCTTAAACCGATATACAGACATAGGGAAAGACATTTGCACGCAGATAGCCAAACATCAAAAAAATAAAAACATTCACTTATAATAAACCTCTTTAAATGAAAAAAAAGTTAATCTCTAGCCTTCTGCTGCTTGGAGGTTTCTCTATCAGCCAGTTCCCTGCGGCAGCATCGGCAGAACCGCAGACACAGAGCAGCCGGCAGACAGTAACAGTGACCGGTACTGTGGTCGATGAAAACGGTGAGCCCGCAATCGGGGCAAACATCAAAGAAAAAGGACACCGTTCCGGCGGGGCAACCACAGACATCGACGGCAAATTCTCAATCCGCTGCCAAGCTGGGGCAATACTGAAAATAAGCTATATCGGATACCACACAATTGAGGCAGCAGCGTCAGACGGCATGGTAGTGACACTGCATCCCGATGCCACAAACCTTGAAGAAGTCGTAGTCACCGCTATGGGTGTACGTAAGGACAAGAAATCGCTCGGGTACGCCATCGACGACATCGCAGCCGATGAACTCATGAAAAACAAGACCGCCAATGCGCTCAATTCCCTTTCAGGCAAGATCGCGGGCGTAAACATCACACAATCATCAGGAGCGGCAGGCGCAGGCGCACAGATAATACTGCGTGGAGGCACATCACTTTCCGAGACCCGCGACAACCAGCCACTGTTCGTTGTTGACGGCATCATATACGACAACTCCACATCTGTAGGCGGCAATTCAGCGTTTGACGGGTCTCTGTCATCCGCCACTACCTCATCCAACCGCGTAATGGACATCAACCCAGAGGATATCGAGAACATGTCGGTACTGAAAGGTCCGGCTGCATCGGCCCTCTACGGCTCGCGCGCCGCAAACGGCGTGGTCCTCATCACCACCAAGAAAGGTAAAAGCGGCAACGTCGAAGTCAACTTCTCCACCAGATATACAACATCATGGGTAAAAGACGTACCTAAGGCACAGACAACATTCGGCCGTGGCGTCATTATGGAACAATATGATGCCGACAAAAACTACATCGGCTCTGTGCTCGACCCCAATAAATACAAATCATGGGGACTGCGCAACGATGAAAATGCTGTTACATACGACAATCTGGACGGGTTCTTCCAGAACGGCGGCATATGGGACAGCACAATCAGCGTAGCCGGCGGAAACGACTCCGGAAACTTTTACCTGTCAGGGTCATACTTCGACCAGGACGGTGTGGTAAAGCGCACCGGATATACCAAGACCGCATTCCGATTCAACGGCGAACAGCGCTGGAAGATATTCACATTCGGTGCAAACGCAGCGTACACCGAATCACGTACCGACAAGACACTGACTTCATCCGGACTCCACGACTCAAAAGGCTCAGGGGCAATACAACGCCTATACACATTCGGCACTTCTGACGACATGGGGTATTACGAAGACGAGGCCGGCAAGCGCGTGAGCCTGGTAAGCGGCCTGAGCCCTTGGGAAGAAGAAGACAACCCATACTGGATACTCAACCGCACGAAGCTACACGACAAGACTACTCGATTCACTGGAAGCATAAACATCAAGGCCGACCTTGCGTCATGGTGGTGGGTAAACTTCCGTATGGGCACTGACAACTATACAACCGACTTCTCTAAATTCATATCCCCTGGGAGCGTGACAAAAAGCGAATGGCAAGACGGTATGATGAGCGACAATACAACCCGCTACAACTACATCACTACCAACTTAATGACCAACTTCAGCAAGACATTCGGGGATTTCGGGCTCAACCTGTTGCTGGGTACATCGACCGACAACACATCCGTCAAGAGCACCGGACTGATGGGAACGCACTTCATCATACCTGGCTTCTATTCCTACAACAACGTCGCCAAGGAAGACCTCAGAAGCCTCTACCAGAAATCACGCAAGCGCCTTGTAGGCGTCTACGGTGAATTCCGCGCCGACTGGAAGAGCACAGTGTTCCTTACAGTGACAGGCCGCAACGACTGGACATCCACACTCCCCAAGGCAAACCGCTCCTACTTCTATCCATCTGTAAGCGGCGCGGTAGTGTTCACACAATTCCTTCAGGACCACGGATGGCTCGGTGGTGACAGCTTCCTTACATTCGGTAAGATACGCGCATCATGGGCAAAAGTCGGCAAGGACACTTCCCCTTACGAGACACTTACCACACTATCTCCGATAGGCGGCTTCATCGGCGACATGCAGGGGGCCGGAAACAGCATACAGCAAGGCAACAACCTGCTCAAGCCCGAAATGACAAAATCTACTGAAATCGGTGTAGAACTCAGGTTCTTCAACAACCGCCTAAAGCTCGACTACGCATACTACACCAACGACTCCAACAACCAGATACTGGTGCCGCGTACATCACAGGCCACAGGCTTTATCAAGAACTCGCTCAACGCCGGCAACGTACTCAACAAAGGTATGGAACTTGCAATCAGCGGAGTGCCCGTACAGACAAAAGACTGGACGTGGGAAACATCTATCAACATGGCCGGAAACCGCGGACGCATCGAGAACCTCGTTGCCGGACTCGACCTGCTGTACCTCACGGATGTTCAGTATGGAAGCGCAAAGGCCGTATCGTTCAACAACGGCACATTCATGGCCATCGGCGGCACAAAATGGACACGCGTCCCTGAAGGCGAACACAAAGGCAAGGTGATACTTGACGCCAAGGGCATGCCTTCCTGCGACACGAACTCAACCCTTGAAATCGCCAACCGCGAGCCGAAATTCACCGGCGGATGGAACAACTCACTGCGCTGGAAAGACTTCACATTCAACATGCTCTGGGAATTCAGCGTTGGAGGGGCAGTGTTCAACGGTACAAAATGGAAGATGACAGAATACGGCACCAGCCAGTTCTCTGCCGATGTACGCCAGCAACCCCTCACAATAGACGGTGTGGTGAAACTCGCCGACGGAAGCTACGAGGAACGCCACTACGAATACCAGCCTGACCAGATATACAACTACAACGGAGTGCCCACACTCGGATACAATATCATCAAGGACTACTACACCACATACTACCCACGCGAGACGGCCAACTACGTCACCAAGGTCAACAGCCTGCGCCTCCGCTCAATATCCCTGAGCTACGATGTGCCCCGCACACTCCTTGCAAAGACAAAGGCAATAAAGCGTGCCGTAGTAACAGCCTCGGCCACCAACCTGCTGCTGTTCACTAACTATGACGGCGACCCCGAAGTAGCAGCCTCCGGTGCAGGCGTAGGCGGTTCTTCTTCAGTAGGGTTCGACTACTGCGGAGTACCCGCTACTGCAAGCTTCGCCTTCGGCATAAACCTGACTTTCTAAAAAAGACCTATCCCAAACAATAAAAATACAACAGACAACATATGAAATTTCTGAAATCAGCTATAATAGGACTCGCAGGCGTGGCAGGGATCATGATGGCGACATCGTGCGATGACTACCTGGACGTCAACGATGACCCCAACAACGCCGGAAGCCAGGACGCCCAGTATTTCAACCGACTGGTGTGGGTCGAACACTACACCAACTATGCATATAACATAGCCGGACACGCATCCAACATGATATGCGGCGACTGGGTAAACAACCTGCGCACAAACAACCAAGGTAAATACGCCCAATGGCACATCGTTGACTGGCGTTCCACCCAGGTATACCAGTTCTGGTTCGTAGGCGCAGCAAAAAACGTGGAAGACATGATCGAACGCGCCACTGAAAACCGCGCATGGCACTATGTCGGTGCAGGACACCTCATCCGCGCCTACGGCTACATGCTCATGACCGACATCTACGGCGAGATGCCCTACAAAGAAGCCACCACACCGGGTATAATATCACCAAAATATGACACAGGCCGCACAATATTCACCGGATGTCTCGAAGACATCGACAAGGCTATCGAATACCTGTCGATGGACCAGGACCCGAAAGCCATGCCACTGTCCATGAACGATGCATGGGGTAACGGCAACCCGCAGACTTGGATAAAGGCCGCATACCTCCTGAAGGCCCGCTGGCTCAACCACCTCATCAAAAAAGGCGAAGGAAATGCCGCCGACATGAAATGGGACGCACAGGAAATACTCCGATGCCTTGAAAAGGCCCATACCGGCAACAGCGACAACATGCTGGTCAACCACACCGACCAGGCCGGAGGCACTACCGATATTTTGTGGAACGAACAGACATACTACCATCCGCTGTTCTCCTGCGTAGGTATGAACGCAAACTATTTCGTGACAAAGACTGTAGAGGACAACTTCACCAATTTCGGAGGATACGGAATAGAAGACCCGCGCGCTGACAAGATAATGCCATGGGCACGCTCACAGAAATCCAGCGACACCCCGGCCGACATAAAATGGAGCGCTGACGGACGCTGGCGCCGCTCAAAAGGCGTAGACATGCAGTCCGACATCCGCATCAACAACGGACCATCTGCCATATTGTGGAAAAACGGCAAGTTCACAGCCGATATCGCCACCCGTGCAGGCGACACAATCTATGTAGAACAGCTCTCAGGCGCAAAAGGCCACCGCAAGAGCCCGAGCCTGATCGCCCTTAAGGAGAACTACACCACAGGTACGGAACGCTCATCACTGTCAGGATCGTTCTACACGCGCCCATCGTCACAGAGCTACATCGCATGCTACCATGAAGCGTGCTTCATCAAGGCAGAAGTCCTGTTCAAGCTCGGACGGACAAACGAAGCATTCCAGGCATACAAGGACGGAATCCGAGCACATATCGACCTTATGAACAGCAAACTGTCTGCATGGTGCGGAGAAGACCCTTCACTGAAGAATTGCCCGTCGTTCACTCCGATGGACGAGACAGCCATCAACAACTACATCGAAAACGGCATAGGCACACCCGGCGACCTCACACTGGGCAAAATCATGACACAGAAGCGCATGGCCATGATGTTCAGCGTAGAACAGTACAACGACATGCGCCGCTACGACTACGACCCCAGCATTTTCCTAAACTGGGACCGCCCCTACGAGTACGACTTCAATGCCGACGCCAAGATGTCCGTACCAGAAGGCAAGCACCCCCGCCGCTGGGTACAGTGTACGCATGAGGTACGCTACAACCAGGCGAACCTGAACGCCATAGCACCCCAAGTGCCAGGCGCGAACCTAAGCATCGCCAACTGGCAGAGCGACCCCGCCATCGCCACCGTACCGGTGTGGTGGGATTCCGACCAGGAATAAACCTATTCCAATATTATATTGAAAAAACGTGAAGGTGTTGCGCCGTGATTTTGGCGCAACACCTTTTTTTTACGTACATGGACCTACACAAAAAAAGGGCAGCCGTAGCCGCCCCTTTCAAATATGCTTGACACTATTTGTATCAGTTGTCAATCTTGTCGACCTCCAGGTCGCCACCGATCACCTCATGCCATGGAAGCCCCTGCAACGGTAGCTGCTCCATGAACGGGTCCGGATCAAACTCCTCCACATTGTGGACACCAGGCATATTCCACTTGCCGGTGAGGAACATCATCGCGCCTATCATCGCCGGTACGCCGGTGGTATAGCTTACAGCCTGCATGCCAGTCTCGCGATATGACGACTCATGGCTGCAATTATTATATATATAATATGTAAGGTCCTTGCCGTCCTTACCCTTGCCGGAAATACGGCAGCCGATAGAAGTCTCGCCATGATAGTTCTCCCCGAGATCCTGCGGGTTAGGCAGCACTGCCTTGAGGAACTGGAGCGGGATTATCTTCACACCATTGTATTCCACCTCATCAATACGCGCCATGCCTATATTCTGGATCACACGCAGATGCGTCAGGTACTCCTGTCCGAAAGTCATCCAGAAACGTGCCCGCCGTATGGTAGGGAAGTTCTGGACAAGGCTTTCAAGCTCCTCATGGTAAAGCAGGTACGAATCGCGCGCGCCTATATTTGGGTAGGTCAGCGGAGCATGGAACTCCAGCGGCTTGGTGGTGACCCATTCACCATCCTTGTAGTAACGGCCGTTCTGTGTGATCTCACGGATATTTATCTCCGGATTGAAATTAGTGGCGAAAGCCTTGCCATGGTCACCCGCATTGCAGTCCACGATATCCAGGTACTCCATCTCCGAGAAGAAATGTTTTGCAGCATACGCAGTGAACACGCCCGATACACCCGGGTCAAAACCGCAGCCCAATATCGCCGTCAACCCGGCCTTCTCGAAACGTTCACGGTATGCCCACTGCCAGGAATATTCAAAATGAGCCTCGTCACGCGGCTCATAGTTTGCCGTGTCAAGATAGTTTACCCCACATTCAAGACAGGCATCCATTATGGTCAGGTCCTGGTAAGGGAGGGCCACATTGATGACAAGGTCAGGCTTATGGCGGCGGAAAAGCTCAACGAGCTGCTCCACACTGTCGGCATCGACAGTGTCTGTTGACACATTGGGCTTGCCGATGGCCTTAGCCACGGCATCGCACTTAGAACGTGTACGCGAAGCTATGACAATCTCGTGGAAGACGTCAGGGTTCTGGGCACACTTATGAGCCACGACAGTACCAACGCCGCCAGCTCCGATGATGATTACTTTATTCATTTCTTCAGGTTATTTATATTCTGTGTTGACCTTGCCTTGCGGCGCATGAGCGCGATGGAGGCAAAAGTGAAGATTCCAAGGAAAATTAGCAGCAGGGTCTGCGTACCCAGCACCACATTGGCGAACGCTCCGGCATGCACACGGTCCACCCCATATATGCCAAGGGCAAAGATCACCGCCCACTGCCACGGGCCTATGCCTCCGTTCGACGGCACACCCATGGCTATGCTAGAAAGCACAAAAGTGACAAGCACAGCCGTCACACCGTCATGCGAGGCCACCTCGGCCGTAAAGCCAAACGCCTGGAACACTACAAGCATCTGCACAAAATAGCAGCCCCATATGCCCACGGTGAGCAACAGCCACAGCCCCTTGCCGGGCATGGTGAATATAGCAGCGAAACCGGCCCACAGCTCACGCACGGCAGCCTTTGCCTTAAGCATTGCAGGATTGGATGTCTTATGGGCAAAAAACCACCACACCAGCACCACACAGGCGGCCAAAGCAATCCACAGCAAAGGCGACGACACATACCCGGCAATATGGGCATATGTGGCAGCATTGCCTGCCACATACTGCGTGAAAGCACCTGCTGCCAATATAAATGTAAACACCGTTATCACCAGTGCCGTGAACATATCGGCAAGGCGGTCGGCCACCATCGACCCAAACACCGTGGCAAACTGCGCCCCCTGTCGGTGGGCGATATAGCCCGTACGCCACACCTCACCGAGACGCGGAAATACAAGGTTGACCGAATAAGTGCCGAATATACTGAGAACCAACGGAAACATGGGAGTATCAATGCCCAGTGCGCGCAACTGCATGCCCCAACGCACCGCCCGCAGAATATGGGAAAGCACACTTATGGAAAGCGCCAGGGCAATCCACCAGAAATTGCACTCCCCCCGTATTATACCGACCATATCACCGAAATCGACACCAGTGAACAGAAGCCAGCAAAGCCCGAAGCTTATCACCACGGGGATGGCATACTTAAGCAGCCAACCTAGCCACCTGTGCCTACACTGTTGAGGGGTAGATGCATTACCGGTTTCCATATATCTTACATATACACCGCAAATTTAACAATATCCGGGCGAAATTGCAAACCCGCAAAGCAAAGGCAGGCTATATCATGCCCGCCTCCAGCCAATTCATTTGTCGCCGCCATGCGGCACAGGCGGATAGTCAAGCGTATAATGAAGCCCTCGCGACTCATGCCGCTCCTTCGCCTGCCTCATTATAAGGTATCCAACGTTTATTATATTGCGGAGCTCACATATCTCACGCGAAGCCTTGGAACACTTGAACAGCCTTTCCGTCTCCTCGTAGAGGATGTCGAGCCTATTCCAGGCACGGTCAAGCCGCAGGTCGCTACGCACTATGCCCACATACGTGCCCATTATCTGGCCTACCTCACGGATGCTCTGGGTAATGAGCACCATCTCCTCAGGATGGCGCGTGCCGTCATCGTTCCACTGCGGCACATCATGCCGCAACGATATGTGGCCTATAGCCGCGCGGGCATGCACAGCAGCAGCATCGGCATACACAACAGCCTCTATAAGCGAATTAGACGCAAGACGGTTGCCGCCGTGAAGCCCCGTGCACGAACATTCGCCCACGGCATAAAGATGCTTTATCGACGACTCTCCGTTGCCGTCAACTGCTATGCCACCACACAGGTAATGCGCGGCAGGCGCCACAGGTATATAGTCCTTGGTTATGTCAATCCCCAGCGACAGGCACTTGCGGTATATGTTCGGGAAATGGCGGCGGGTCTCCTCCGGATCTTTATGCGTGACGTCAAGATACACATGGTCATCGCCATACAGCTTCATCTCACTGTCGATGGCCCTTGCCACTATGTCACGCGGAGCGAGCGACAGGCGCGGGTCATACTTATGCATGAACTCCTCACCGCGCAGGTTGCGGAGCACGGCCCCATATCCGCGCATCGCCTCGGTAATGAGGAACGAAGGGCGGTCTCCGGGATGGAACAGCGCCGTAGGATGGAACTGTATGAACTCCATGTCCTTAACAGTCCCCTTGGCACGGTACACCATGGCGATGCCGTCGCCAGTGGCCACCAACGGATTTGTCGTTGTCTGGTACACAGCCCCGACCCCGCCTGTAGCCATCAGCGTAACCTTCGACAGGAAGGTATCCACCTTGCCCGTCTCCGGATTCAGCACATAGGCGCCATAGCAGTCAATGTCCGGTGTACGGCGGGTGACAATACGCCCCAGATGGTGCTGCGTGATGATCTCAATGGCAAAATGGTTCTCATACACATCTATCTGAGGGTTGCGGCGTACAGCCTCTATGAGGCTTTCCTGTATCTCAAAACCAGTATTGTCGGCATGGTGCAATATCCTGAACTCGCTGTGCCCGCCCTCACGGTGCAGGTCGAAACTGCCGTCAGGGCTCTTGTCGAAATCGACACCCCATTCTATAAGCTGCCGTATCTGGCCGGGAGCACCCTTCACCACCTTCTCCACGGCAACAGGATCGCTCAGCCAGTCACCGGCCACCATAGTGTCATGGATATGCTTGTCAAAATCGTCCACCTCCAGGTTAGTCACCGAGGCCACTCCGCCTTGGGCAAGGGCCGTATTGGCCTCATCCAGCGTTGTCTTGCACACGAGGGCAACACGTCCTGTCCCTGCAACCTTCAGGGCAAAGCTCATTCCGGCTATGCCCGAACCGATAACCAGATAATCGTATTCTTTTGTCATGGCATGAGTTAGTGCGTTATTTATACGGTCAAGTTAACCGCAGGCAAAATTAAACAAAATTTACCGAACTGCGAAAATTATCTTGCACACACCTGCGGTCCTCCTCAAGCTGCTGACGCAAGGCCTCCACCGAGCCGAAACGCATCTCGTCCCTGAGCCTGCCGATGAAACGCACCGCTATCCTGTGGCCGTAGATATCCCGGCAGAAACCGATTATATGCACCTCCACCGACACAGGCGCGCAGTCCGAACCCTCCACCGTAGGGCGGTGGCCGATATTGAGCATCGCCATGCGCCACACCCCGTCGCCATCCACCATCACTTCTGCCGCATATACTCCCCGCTTCGGGACAAGCCGTCCGGCTTCAGCACAAAGGTTGGCCGTAGGGAAACCGATTGTCCGCCCGAGCTGCCGCCCGTGGCCCACCCTACCCGATATCTCATACCTGTAGCCAAGCATAGCATTTGCGCCGGCTATGTCGCCGCCACAGAGCGCAGCCCTTATGGCCGAAGAGCTTACCCCTTCCTGTTCAGGCGCGCGTAGCACATCCATGCCCAGCACACGGCCTATGCGCACATAATCGTCAAAGCCCTCAGCACGGCCATGCCCGAAACGGTGGTCATAGCCCACCACCAGGCAACTGACTCCATACCTGTCATGGAGCATCGACATGAAACCGGCGGCATCCATGCGCCGCATCCCGTCATCGAAATGCAGCATGACAACCTCGTCAACACCCGCATCCAGCAACGCCTGCCTCCGTCTGCCGGCATCCATCAGCAGCCCCGGAGCACGCCCGGGGTCAACCAGCGACAGCGGATGCCCGTCAAATGTCACCACCATAGTCCCCAGCCCGTGGCGGCGGCCCTCCACAGCAAGGAAATCCAGGAGCGTACGGTGGCCCGAATGCACACCGTCAAACATCCCTATGGCCGCTATCTTACTCATCGCACGTCACCGGCTGAAGACAGATATCGGTTTATCACATCAAAGACATCGACATCACCCGATGCCGGCACCACCGCCCCATGGAAGCCCAAAGCCACGGCGGCCCTGATATTTTCCTGCGAATCATCAAGGAAAAGCGTCTCCTCTGGAACGATACCCAATTTCCGGACAGCATAGCCGAATATCTCAGCCGACGGTTTCAGCGCACGCGCCTCAAACGATGTCACAGTGCCGTCGAAATAGCTGTCCATTTCCCTTCCCGGAATCTTCCGGAACTCCTCGGCAATGCGGGAATCCCACATTATCTTATTTGTATTGGAAAGCAGGTACACACCGTAACGCCTGCGCAGTCCGGCAAGCGCCTCAAGGCGGTAGGCGGGTATCCCTACAAGGAACTGGTTGAAGGCATCGTCAATCTGGCTGCCGGCAGTCCCCCCGGGACAGCTTTTCATTATTTCTGCCCGGAACTCATCCGGTGTCAGAGCGCCTTCCTCAAGCAGTTTGAACGCACCTTTCTGGCCATAGTCGCCCAGGAATTCCCCTATATCGGACATTCCGAGCTCCTGGAAAGCCTTCACACAATTCTCCCGGCGGATATCCATTATCACGCCGCCAAGATCAAACAGCAGGTTCTTTATCATCGTATTTTCAACATTTCATTAAACAATCCTATATATCTCCTCGCAACGGACTCCGCAGAGAAGCGCGCCGACACATGGCCATGCAGCTCCTCAGGCGTCACCGTTGCAGAACACAGCGCCCACCGCAAGCCCTCGGCTATATCCCTGGCACTGCCGGCCTGCGCAAGGTAGCCCGTAGACAGATGGTCTATTATGTCCCCCTGTCCGCCACGGTTTGTCGCCACCGGGACACACCCGGCTGCCATACCCTCTATCACAGTGCCCGGAAGGGTCTCATACAGAGATGTCGACAGCACAACATCAGCCCCGGCATATGCCCTGGCAAGTTCATCGCGTCCGCTAAGCCCTCCCAGGAGCCTGTGCGGGAAACGCAGCCCCGAAAAAGCCTCTGGATCGCGTACTGCGCCGAAAAACACGGCCTCCGCCCTTTCAGCCAGACCAGGACAACTGTCCGCCAATATGTTCAAGGCCTCCACGGCAAAAGGAAGCCCCTTTATAGGGTCGTCAAGCCGTGCCGCCCCCATTATGATACGGCGGCGTCCGCCCTCCGCAGTCCGTGCCGAAGGCGGAAAATCCTCCACAGGAAAGGCGTTAGGGATGACAGTGACAGGCATATGCGAAAGCAGCGAACTGTGGCGGCAGCGCTCCGCCAGCCAGTTGCTCACGGCAACAAAACGTATTTCCGATGACGAATAAAGCCCCGACTTGCGCATCCACGTCACACGCGACAAGTCGCGTTTCACCCTGCCTCCCTTTATCAACGGGCAGTGGCCGCAACGGTCCAGATAGCCGTCACACGTCCCGGCATGGTGGCACACACCTGTGGCACACCACATGTCGTGCATCGTCCACACCACAGGCCTAATCCTGGCCAGACGGCCTATCTCCTTGAGCGACAGCATCCCCTGGTTCACCCAATTGAGCGCCACCACATCAGCCTCCCTCACCCACGGATGCCGGTGTAGCGGAAGGCCGTCAGTGGCCGTAGATATCTTGAACAATGTCGAACGGTCGAAGCCGTTACGCATGAATATGCGCATATGTTCGGCAAGGAACGCCATCCTGCCTGCAAAACGTCCCGCAGCCTCGGCCACATACGGCGAACCGGTGGACTTCTTCACCACCAGCATCCTGGCATCCACGCCCTGGGCGATGAGGGCTTCCATCAGTCGGTAAGTCACCACGGAAGCTCCGCCGAGGCTGTCGCTATGGTTCACAAGCACTACCTTCATACCTTTCCGTTGGATTTTTTACCGGAACGGCACAGATATGGCACAGGGATACCCTCCATGCGCAGCGCAGGGCGGGTGTGCCGGTGGGCGGTGGGGGGCGGGGCGGGTAAAAATACAACGG